>JAWOCW010000097.1:0-8583 GCA_046483615.1 Desulfosudaceae bacterium | reverse complement strand
CGATTTCGGAGTACTGAAAAACGTGGTCCGGGAGCACGCCAAGGCGGCGGTTCTTTTAGGCGAGGCCGGGGAGGCCATCCGGCTGGCTCTGGACGGGGCCGTACCCTGCCGGGTGGTCAATTCCATGAAAGAGGCGGTCGGACAGGCTTCTGCCCTGGCCGCTTCCGGTGAGGTGGTGTTGTTGTCGCCGGCCTGCTCCAGCTTTGACGCTTATGATAATTACGCCCAACGGGGTCAGGATTTCCGTCGGGCCGTGGAGGAGTTGAAAATAAAATCATGAAAGCCGCCAGAGCAGAAAACAGCCGATTCTCTTTTGACGCCGCCTTGTTGTTCCCGGCACTTCTATTGACGGGTATCGGCGTGGTTATGGTTTACAGCGCCAGCTCTCATATTGCCGCGGAGCGATTCGGGGACAGCGCCTATTTCCTGAAAAAACAGGCCGCCTTTGCCCTGGCTGGTGTCTTCATGATGGTTTTCTGCCGGTACCTGAGTTATCGACTGCTGCGGATAATGGCCTACGGTATACTGGGGGCTTCCTTTCTGCTGCTGGGCATGGTCCTGGTGAGCAGTCTCGGTTATGAGGCCAACGGCGCCAGCCGCTGGCTGCGCCTGGGTGGTTTCTCTTTTCAGCCGTCGGTGTTTGCCAAGTTCGCGCTGATCGTGTACCTGGCCTACTCCTTGAATAAAAAAAAGGAAGACATGGACAGGTTCTCGGTCGGATTCCTGCCGCACGTGGTGGTCTTCGGGGTGTTTTCGAGCCTCATCCTGATGCAGCCGGATTTCGGGTCGGTAGTCATTTTCGGGGTAATAACCTGGCTGATGCTGTTCGTGGCCGGAGTGCGCCTGACCCACCTCTTGACTTCCTTTGTGTTTTTCATACCGGCCGGTGTTTATTACATGGTCAGCGCCGAATACCGCATGAAAAGGCTGACCAGTTTTCTTGATCCTTGGCAATTCAAGGATAGCAGCGGTTACCAGATAGTGCACTCCTACATGGCTTTTGGTACCGGCGGCTTCTGGGGCACGGGGCTGGGCCAGGGGTACCAGAAACTGTTTTATCTGCCGGAGCCGCACACCGATTTTATTTTTTCCGTGATCGGTGAAGAGTTGGGCCTCCTGGGCGTCATGTTTATTATGTTTCTTTTTATGGTCATGATGTGGCGGGGGCTTATCGTCGCTTTGCAAAGCAAGGATCGGTTCGGGGCGCTGCTGGCCCTGGGTCTGACGGCCGCTATCGGTTTTCAGGTCTTTGTCAATACCGGCGTGACCCTGGGGCTGCTGCCGACCAAGGGAATAACCCTGCCGTTTTTGAGCTACGGCGGTACTTCCTTGCTTTTTAACCTGGCCGCCATTGGCGTGCTGATGAATATTGGTCAAAAAAACCATGAGTCCTGAACAAGCCAGAAATAATATCCCGGTCGGTTTGCGGACCATCATTGCCGGGGGCGCCACCGGAGGCCATTTGTTTCCGGGAATCGCCATCGCGGAAAATATCCGGCAACAAAACCCGGGCAGCGCCGTCCTGTTTATCAGCACCGGCACTGACCTGGAAAAGCGTGTTTTGCCGCAGACCGGGTTTGATTTTGCCGTTATCCCCACCGAAGGGATCAAGGGGCGGAGTTTGACGGCCGGCGTCCGGGCCATCGTCAAGCTGGCGCGGGGGATGGTCACGGCGGTCGGGCTGATCAAAAAATTCAGCCCCGATGTTATCGTCGGGGTGGGCGGCTATTCTTCGGCGCCCGTGATTATCAGCGGTTGGATTATGGGCGTCAGAATCGCCCTGCATGAACAAAACGCCTTGCCCGGCGTCAGCAACCGGTGGCTGGCCAGATTCGCCGATCGGATTTTTATTTCGCTGGCTCCGGCAGCCGATTGGTTCCCGGCCGGCAAAGTTCTGCTGACCGGCAACCCGGTGCGGCAGGATATTCTGCGGGCCGCTGACCGTCGCGGTAACCGGAGCCGGTCAAACGACCATCGTTTTACCGTATTGATTCTCGGCGGCAGCCAGGGCGCCGGCGGCATTAACCGGGCGGTAGTGGCGGCCCTGGGCCATCTGGACGATAAAAAGCGCTATTTTTTTGTTCACCAGACGGGCGCGGCCGATGAGGACCTGGTCCGCCAGGCCTATCGGCACCATGGCGTGGATTGTCGGGTGAAACCTTTTTTTGATGATATGCCCGAGCAATACACCGGCGCCGATTTTTTAATCTGTCGGGCCGGGGCTACCACCGTGGCGGAGATCGTCAGTCTGGGCAAGGTCGCCCTGCTGGTGCCTTTCCCGCACGCCGCGGACAATCATCAAACCTTTAACGCCCGGGCGCTGACAGAGGCGGATGGGGCGGAAATGATTCAGGAAAAAGATTTAACCGGTGAAATTCTGGCGGAAAAAATTATCTGGTACGCTGATAATCCCCGGCAACTCGAGGAGATGTCCGGCCGGGTAAGGTCCCTGGGCGATCCGCGGGCGGGACGGCGGGTGGCGGAAGAGTGCCTGGCCATGGCCGGGCGTCCCCGTAAAAAGAGAGCGATGATTTACGCATGTATTTAAAAAAATATCATATTTATTTTGTGGGCATCGGCGGTATCGGCATGAGCGGCATTGCCGAACTGCTGTTAAACCTGGGCTACACTGTTTCCGGTTCGGATGTTAAAAGCAGTGATATTACCAGCCGCCTGGCCGACCTGGGAGGAACAATTTACGACCGGCATCATCCCGATAATATCGCCGGCGCCGACGTGGTCGTTGTTTCTTCGGCCATCGGGCCGGATAACCCGGAAGTGGCGGCGGCGACCAAAGCCGGTATTCCGGTTATCCCCCGGGCTGAGATGCTGGCCGAGATCATGCGCCTGAAATACAGCATCGCGGTGGCCGGCGCCCACGGTAAAACATCGACCACTTCCATGATCGCGTCCGTCCTGGGTGAGGGCGGAGTTGATCCGACGGTGGTGGTGGGCGGCAAGCTCAACAGCCTGGGCAGCAACGCCCGGCTGGGCAAAGGAGATTTCATCGTGGCCGAAGCCGATGAAAGCGATGGCTCCTTTTTGAAATTCACGCCGGCTATCTCGGTGGTGACCAATATTGACCGGGAGCATCTGGATTACTACGGGGGGCTGGATGAGATCAAAAAAGTGTTCCGGGAGTTTATCGATCGGATTCCCTTTTATGGCCTGGCCGTTATCTGCCTGGACAATGAGCCCTTGCAGGAGATACTGCCCGGCATAAAGAAGCGGTGCCTGACTTACGGCACTAACAAGCAGGCGGATTTCCAGGCCAGGCGAATCAAGGCCGGCGGCGGACAGATCCGGTTTTCCGTTTACCAGGCCGAGCGTCAGCTGGGAGATATCATTTTGAACACGGCCGGCCGGCATAACGTGGTTAACGCTCTGGCCGCCGTGGTGGTCGGACTGGAACTGGGCATCGCCTTTGAAACCATCAAAAAGGGCCTGGAAACCATGGCCGGCGTTCACCGCCGGCTGGAGATCAAGGGTGAAGCCGGCCGGGTTATCTTTGTCGATGATTACGGGCATCATCCCACGGAAATCAAAACCACCCTGCAGGGGATCCGGGAAAACTGGGAAGATCGACGCCTGGTGGTGGTTTTTCAGCCTCATCGTTACACCCGGACCAGGGCCCTGTTTGACGATTTCGCCCGTTCTTTTTATCAGTGCGACGCGCTGGTAATGCTGCCGGTGTATGCCGCTGGTGAGGCGCCCATTGATAAGGCCGACGGGTTTACCCTGAGCGGAGAGATCAGCAAACACGGTCATAAGAGCGTCTATTTCGCCGAGACCGCGGAGGCCGCCTGCCGATATCTGGAAGAAGAGTTGCGGCCCGGTGATCTGCTGTTGACCCTCGGCGCCGGTGACGTCTGGCGGGTCGGGGAACAGGCCATGGAGAAACGGCGAACAATTGCGGAAGGCGGAAATTAAAGCATGATGGAAAACGGCTTTAAGAAATGGCTGCAAGACCGCTTCGGAGAACAGGTTCGCTGGGACGAATCCCTGGCCGGGCATACCTCTTTTCGGGTGGGCGGACCGGCGGAAGCCTATGTTTCGGTGACGGACGCCGCAGCCTTGCGGGAGCTGGTCCGAAAATGCTCCGAAGCCGGGGTGGCCTACTTCATCCTGGCGGGCGGGACCAATCTGCTGGTCAAAGACGGCGGCCTGAACGGAGTGGTCATTGACGTTAAAAAAGGATTAAAGGAGATAACCCGGTTGGCCTCCTCTGAAGAGGGCGCGGTTCAGGTCGCGGCCGGGGCCGGGGTTAATCTGCAGGCGATGTGCCGGTATGCCATTGAAAACGGACTGGCCGGCTTGAATTTCGCTTTGGGGATTCCCGGCACGGTCGGCGGCGCCGTGGTCATGAATGCCGGAACCGCCCAGGGAGTCATGGCCGATGTTATTGTTTCGCTTAAATTTTTGACGGCGGAGGGCCGGTTTTTGACCAGGTCCAAAGACCAGCTTGAGTTTGATTACCGGGGAATGACAAGGCCGGAACTGGCTGATGATTACCATCGTCCGTTGGTGATAGTCGAGGCCGTGCTGTCGTTGTCCCGGTCCGATTCGGAAACGGTAAGGCGGGAAGCCGATGCCATTTTAAAAGAGCGCCTGCAGCTTCAACCCACCAGCGCCTGGAGCGCCGGATGTTTTTTCAAAAATCCGCCCGGCGGCGAGTCCGCCGGAAAATTGATCGAGCGGGCCGGGTTAAAGGGACAAACCGTTGGTGGCGCGGCGGTGTCGGAACGGCACGCCAATTTTATCGTGAATACCGGTCAGGCCAGGGCGGCGGACATCCTGGCCTTGATGGAAATAGTGCGAACGAAAGTGGCTGATACTTTCGGGGTGGAACTGGAACCGGAGGTGAAAATTGTCGGTGAATAAACCAAATCGTAAAAAACGGCAACCGCTGGTGTTGTCGCGCCAGAAGCCGGCCCGCCGCAATCGTAAAAAAGGGAAAAATTCCCGGCGGGCGACCAGCTCGAAGTCCGGCCTGTATGGACCGGCCGCTTTGATCGCCGCGGTTGTCCTGATCAGCTGCGGCTTTGTGGGCGGCTATTTCGCCCTGACCGGCTGTGACATTCTTGGCGTTGAAAATATTTCGGTCACGGGCGCCTGCCTGCTGGAGGAAAACGAGATTGTCCGGCAGGCCGGAATCGAGCCGGGGGAGAATATCCTGGCCGTCAATCTGGCCGTGGCCAGGAAACGACTGCTGTCGCATCCCTGGATCGCCGCGGCCGGCGTCAGTCGTCAATTACCGGCGACGATTATGGTCGAGATCGAAGAGTATTCTCCGGTGGCGGTGGTAGACCTGGGCCGGTCGGTCTCCGGGCTGGGGCAAAGGTTTTTTGTGGATAAAAACCGCCGGATCTTCAAGCCGCAGGAACCCTCTGATCCCGCCGCCCTGCCCGTCATTGACGGCCTCGATCTCAGGGATCTGGACGATAAGGGTCGTCCCGGCAGCAGGTTGTTTGTGGCGGCCCTGGATGTTATTGAAACCGGCCGCCGCCTGAGTCATCTCATCCCGGGGTTGTCCATTCGGCGGGTATCGGTCGACCGGGATCTGGGTATCACTCTGCGCGCCTTTGACCGGGTCGGGCCGGTGCGGTTCGGGTTTGATGAAGACCGGGATCATTATTTCAAAAAATTTAAACGGTTGCATGATGTGCTGTCGTGTCTTGACGACCGCGCCAAAGACGTCGATATCGCCGCCGTCGGACTGGAGTGCCCGGGACGGGTGGTGGTAAAGACAGTCGATCAGGAAACAGAAGTGGCCTTTTCAGGGCAACAACATAAAGGGGGATAGCCATGCAGGAGCAAGACATTATTGTCGGCCTTGATATCGGCACCACCAAAATATGCGCGGTGGTGGGAGAAAAGGAAGGCAACAATATCAACGTCATCGGCATCGGAATGCATCCGTCGGAAGGATTACGCAAAGGCGTGGTGGTGGATATAGAATCTACGGTTACTTCCATCAAGAAAGCGGTGGAGGAGGCTGAATTGATGGCTGGTTGCGAAATCTCCAACGTGTACGTGGGCATTGCCGGCGGTCACGTGACCAGTTTCAACAGCCGCGGAGTTATCGCCATCAAGGGTCGGGAGATCACTCGCTCTGATCTGGACCGGGTCAAGGAGGCCGCCAGCGCCGTGGCTATTCCCATGGACCGCGAAATCATTCATATCCTGCCGCAGGAGTATATCGTGGATGATGAAGCGGGCATTCAGAATCCGGTCGGCATGACCGGCGTGCGGCTGGAGGTTAAAATCCATATCGTGACCGGGGCGGTGGCCTCGGCTCATAATATCGTCAAGTGCGCTCACCGGGCGGGCCTGGACGTGTGTGACATCGTCCTGGAGTCCCTGGCGTCGGGGGAAGCGGTGCTGACCCGGGAGGAGAAGGCCCTGGGAGCCGCCCTGGTTGACATGGGCGGCGGCACCTCGGATCTGGCCGTCTTCTGCGGCGGCAATATCAGGCATACGTTTGTCCTGGCCCTGGGCGGCAACAACCTCACCAATGACATTGCCATCGGCCTGCGGACGCCCCATTCCGAGGCGGAAAAGATTAAAAAAAGGTATGGTTTCGCTTCTGCCAGCCGGGAACAGAGCGGTGACCTGATCGAGGTCAAGCGAACCGGCGGGCGGGATCCGGAAAACGTGCCGGTGGAAATTCTGGGAGAAGTGGTGACGCCCCGGGTGGAGGAGATATTTACTCTGATCAACCGGGAAATTATCAGCAAGGGCGCCACCGAGGAAATTACCACCGGGGTCGTTTTGACCGGCGGCACGGCCTTGCTGGATGGCATCTGTGACGTGGCCGAATCGATTATCAATCAGCCGACGCGGCTGGGGCGCCCGGGGGGCATTACCGGGTTGGTGGACGTGGTCAACAATCCCATGTACGCCACCGGCGTGGGGCTGGTGCTTTACGGGGCCCGCAACGAGGTGGATAAAAAATTTCGGATCAGGGACAATAATCTTTTTAATCGCCTGGTCGGCCGCATGAAACGTTGGTTCAAGGACGTGGTTTAAGAGCGGGCGGATCAAAAGGATGCCTGATCCGGTCAATATACCTGAAAATGATGTCTCGATTATCAGACACTAATTGTTAAACATAGAGGAGGTATTTCTCATGACTTTTGCTTACGTGGAGAAAGAAAACACGGCTAAAATCAAGGTTATCGGAGTCGGTGGCGCCGGTGGTAACGCCATCAACAACATGATTAATTCCAACCTGCAGGGGGTGGAGTTTATCGTGGCCAACACCGACAGTCAGGCCCTGGAGGCTTCCATGGCCCATGTTAAGATTCAGCTGGGCAGTAATGTCACCCAGGGGCTCGGAGCCGGCGCTGATCCGCAGATCGGCCGGGAGGCGGCCATGGAGAGCGCCGATGCCATCCGGGACGCCCTGTCGGACGCCCACATGGTTTTTATCACCGAGGGCTGCGGCGGCGGCACCGGTACCGGCGCCTCGCCGGTGGTGGCGGAAATATGCAAGGAGCTGGGAGCGCTGACGGTAGCCGTGGTGACCAAGCCCTTTTCCTTTGAAGGCAAAAAGCGATCCCGCCAGGCCGAGGAAGGGGTCGCGGCTCTGAAGGACATTGCCGACACGGTTATTACCATTCGTAATGACCGCCTGCGGACGCTGGCCTCCAAAAAGGATAAGATGGTCGACATGTTCAAGAAAGCCGATGAGGTTTTGCATCATTCGGTCCGGGGCATTTCAGATTTAATCATGGTGCCGGGCCTGGTCAACCTGGATTTTGCTGACGTTAAAACCATCATGTCCAAGGCCGGCATGGCCCTGATGGGAATCGGCGTGGCCGACGGCGAGAACCGCGCCCTGGAAGCGGCCGAAAAATCGATTTCCCATCCCCTGCTGGAAGAATGCTCCATAGCCGGAGCCCGGGGGGTTCTGCTTAATATCGCCAGTTCCAGTGACCTGAGTTTTCAGGAAATGGAAGAAGCTTCCGATCGCATTCACGAAGAAGTCGGAGACGAGACGGAGATTATCTGGGGCACCACCATTGATGACAACCTGGGTGATGAGATCCGGATAACGGTTATTGCTACCGGTATCGGGGCGGCTTCGGAATCCCTGGTGGATATGAAAAGGGGCCGGATCCGGGACGTCACCGCGGCTGATTTGAAGGATATGTCCGTGGACAAGCTGGATCAGCCCACCTTTATCCGCAAGCAGGCCACGGCCGGCGAGGGGGCCGGTTCTTCTTACCGGGGATACAAGGGCATTGTCTATGATAATGAAGATCTGGAAGTGCCGACTTTTTTAAGGAATCAGGCTGATTAGTCCGGTTATTTCGCGGTCGGACCGGGTTCGTCAGCCTGCTGGCGGGCAGTTCGGGTTGTCAGAAACCATGAATCCGCGGTTGACATCCTGTTGCCAAGGTTTGCCAGGGACAGATCGACTCGTGAATTTTTTCCGGGACAGGGTGGCGGAGTTGATTTGTGTTAACTACTCCGGAGAAGTGTGACGGGGCGCGCCTGACGCCTCCGTCTGGAGTCAGGTCACCGGAGGCCGGGCACAGGCGGCGACCGGCCGGTTCCTGACGGTCCTTAGAAGTGTAT
>JAWOCW010000353.1:0-6652 GCA_046483615.1 Desulfosudaceae bacterium | reverse complement strand
CAAACTTTTTTTAAATCAATACAAAAAACGGTCAGAAGCGTATTTTGTATTGATTCAAAAAAAGTTTGAAGCGTAAGGGCATTCCTGTCCGTGTGGTTTTTTATGTCAAGGCCGGCCAGGCCAGGTCATAGCTGGTGCTGCGGCCGCCGCCGGGGTTTTTTTTGAGAAGGCCCATGTTGACCAGTTGGGCCATGTCTCGTTTGGCGGTTTCCCGGGTGGTCCGGGTCATGGCTCTGTATTTTTTATTGGTCAATCCTCCCTCAAATCCGCCGGGGCCGGCATCTAAAAGTTTATTAACCGCTTTTTTCTGGCGGTCATTGAGATTGTGGCAAGCCGCGTTCTGCCAGAAAACAGCCTTATCCATGGCTTTTTGAATTTCCGCGCCGGACTGCTGCATGGCCCGGTAAAGGCATTCCAGAAACCAGATGATCCAGCCGGTGATGTCGCCGTCGCCCTGCTGGGTCTGCTCCAGTATATGATAGTACTGTTCGCGTTCGGCATTGATCCGGGCCGACATGCTGTACAGCCGGAAATCTCTTTTTTCATCCTGGGCCAGGGCCATGTCCGCTATTGCCCTGGCAATACGGCCGTTGCCGTCGGCAAAAGGGTGAATGGTGACAAACCGGAGGTGGGCAACGGCTGCCCGCACCAGGCCATCGAGCCTGTCTTGTGATGATTTGAACCAGGCCAGAAACTGCTTCACCTCGGCGGGGACTCTGGCGGCCGGGGGTGCCTCAAAATGGACCTTCTCCTTGCCGACCGGCCCGGAAACCACCTGCATGGGATCTTTGCCCTTGCGCCAGCCGCCCGTGGAGATTTTGGTCAGGCCCGCGTATCCGGTGGGGAAAAGGGCCGCCTGCCATGCCTTGAGCATGGAGGCGGTCAGTGTTTTGCGGTGACTGCGCGTGGCATTGACGAGCATTTCGACCAGGCCGTCAATATACCGATCCGGCGCCGGCAGACCGGCCGTGGGCAGGCCAAGCCGGCGGGCCACTGATGAACGGACAGACTCGCGATTAAGGATTTCCCCTTCAATGGCCGAGGTGGTAAAGGCGTCTTCGGTCAGCACCTCGGCCTGCAAGTTTAATTCAAAATACGAGGCCCTGGCAAACAGCTCGCCCTGGGCCTGTCGGGCCTTGCCCAGGGGGTGGATAAGGGCCGAATCGTTCCAGGTCAAATCCGGCCACACGGGTAGCTGCCAGATATAACGCGCCATTTTTCCTTCTCCATAATGGTCAATTTTATGACCCGATCAGCATTATTTTAGGGTCATATTATGACCCGATTATGACGCGTAAATGGGTCATTGTCTACAAAAAAACAAGCAGCAGCACTTATTTTGCGCCGGAATATTTGCTTCGGCACTGTGCTGTTGCCGCGTCGCTTTGGCGCAATGACCGTGTATTGGGGCTTAAGAGACTGTTTTGAATTAGAACCGGAATTAAACCAGCCCGTACAACACCTCCAGCAGTTTCACCTCCGCCATCGTGTCCTGGCCGCAGTAGACGCGCAGATTGTCGAAAATCTGCTGCTGCTCGGCGGCGGGAATGGCGTCTTTTAAGCAGCTTAAATAGAGCTGGGAAGCCGTGCCGCCATCGGCGATTTCAAGGTCGGCGTAGCTCATGGTTGGGACAAGGGCCGGCAGGACGGCTTTTAAGGAGGCCGAACAGTTCATATCTGGATGGTAGAGGTGGCGGGAACGGAAAGGAACCAGCAGGTCGACCATGCGGGCGGTGATATTGTTCAGGTCGGTCTTGAAGGCCGGAAAGTCCCGGCCAAGTTCATTGTTGATGCGGCTTTCAAAGCCCTGGTTGTAGACAACGACAGACCCTTTGCGGCCGCAGCTTTTGATCAGTTTTTTGATTAAGTCCGGGCGGGGATCGCTTTTGGGGGTGTGCAGAAATTCAAGGTGGGTTAGGGGGCCGCCTTTTTTCTTTTGAATGTGCAGGGAAAACTGAAACAGAATCTGCTGGTAGGGCCGGGAATTGTCAAACAATGGTACAGCATTGGTCACGGTTTCGTAATCCAGAAAATAAAGCGGATATTTCAGGGTTTTTAAAAATGCCTTAATTTGCGGGATGTCTTTATAAACCCTTCCGGTTTTGCAGGCGTCCACCGCGATATATTCCCGGTTTGTCATATTCAGTTTATTCAGCATGTCATCGGGGATGTCGCAAATGGCGGTGATGTTTTTTTCAAGCAGGCAATCCCGCTTCCAGCCTGACCGGAACACAGAATACACGGATGGCTCTGGGGTTTTCGGCCAGCAGTTGCTGATATAGGCGCATTCAAAGGGATCATAGCAGTGGTCGCCGGGGGCGATGGCCGGTTCTTTTTTTCGGTTCAGGGCTTTCAGCAGCGCGGCCACGGTGTCGCCGACGCCGGACAGGCGGCCTTTCACTTCTTTGGTACAGTCTTCCAGGGTGAACAGGGCCTTGAGATCCAGGTCGCCGGAGCGGACATATTCATTATTGATGTGCATCAGGATGGACCTGCGGATGTTGTAGCCCGCGCCGATAAAGGCAAAGCGCTGCAGGGCCATGTCGTCGAGGTGATACTCCTTGACGCCGGTGGCGGCTTTTACTTCGATCAGGTCCCAGGCGTCGGACTTGCCGACTTTTTTCAGGATGTCGATTTTGGAAAACGCCCCGTCCGGGGAGGCGGCCGTGGCTTCAAATATGTGCGTGTGGCCGTCGGCCACGGCTTTTTGCGTGGCGGCAACGGCCTGGTCAACGGCATAATATTCCTCAGTAATTTCCGCGCCTTTTTTAAAATATTGCTGGGCCAGCGCGCCGACTTCGTGGCCGGTATCAAACAGGGCCTGCTGGCTGTCTGATATTTCCGGGGTCAGGTCCGGTCGGTGGCGGTAATACCACAGGGCCTTGGGGCATTGCAGGCCCTTTATATATTGGGATTTGGAGATGCGTTGGATGCTCATGGGTTTTTTGGTCTCCCCTTTTTTTCATGCGATTGTTTTTTTGTATCATATTTCAGGAGGCGCCGCAAAAGTTCCTCCAGGCGGACCGGGTGACGCCTTCTTCCAGCATCCGGGTACCGGAGCGCCGGTTAACCGAATATTTCATGAATTTTTTCGACCGGAAATGGTTTGTTTGTTCCGGTTTTCTGCGGTTCCATGGTCGCCTCCGGTGGTTTTTTCCCTTAGCCCGGATATTTCACGAGTCGATTTGGGCGCAGCTGCAAGGCGGCCGATATGAAGCTGTAGTAATCTACCGCGAATATCGGCCAACGACGCAGATGCGTCCAAGGCGACTCGCCCGCAGGGTGAAATTTTTTGATATAAAATTGCTTTTATTCCGCAAATCCCAAATGACAATTTGTAATTTTGGAATGACTGCTAAATGAAATACAAATAATTGAAATAATACAATAAAGTAATGATTTTCAAAAAATTTCATGAAATATTCGGGTAAAAGCGCCCGGCCTCATGCGAAGCAAAAAAAATAAATCATTATTGACGAGTCTGTTTAAATATCACTTATGAAATTTCTGGCCCTGAATCCCAAAGATTATTATACCGGCTGGCCGGTTCAAAATGATTTTTTCCGTGAAAGGGTGTCCATTCCCGGGCTGACCTTTCCTGTTCTCAAGCGACTCTTACCGCCCGGTCACGAAATGCGCTTTCTGGATTGCCTGTTCGCGCCGGTTCCCATGAAACAATACCTGGATATTATCAAAGAGGCCGATATAGTCGGACTCAGCATAATGTCAAGCCTCTGCTCCATCAACTATGCCGTGGCCGTCGCCCAGATTAAACGCCTTAATCCCCGGGCCTTTATTATCGCCGGCGGGCACCATGTCAACATGTTCCCCGAACAATGGCTCGAACTGGGGGTGGACCTTTTGATCAGGGGCGAAGCGGAACGTGTTTTCACCCGGCTGATTGACGAAATCGCCGGCAACCGCCAATTTGACAAAATTCCGGGGGTGATGTTCAAACGTGATGGTGAACTGGTGTCGGTGCCGGCCCCGCCCCGGCTCGACAGCCTGGACGATTCACCTCATCCGGATTGGGACCTGCTCGATTTCAACCATTATATTAACAATTTTTCAGACCGCGGCAGTCCCACGGCCTCGCTGGAAACTTCGCGCGGCTGCGACTTTAAGTGCAGTTTCTGCGCGGTGCCGCCCTACTGGAAAAGCACCCAGCGGCACAAATCCGTCGGCCGGGTGATGGAGGAAGTCAAACAGCTTTCGGCGCGCCGGCTCAAGCACCTGGTGATTGTTGACGACAGCTTTGGCAATGACGCCGACATTACCGGTGAACTGCTCGAGGCGTTCCGCCGCTTTCCGGATATGCCGCGCTGGTCCTCCCTGTTGCGATGGGATACGGTCTTAGCCCGGCCGGAATTAATCGAATCGCTGTCAGCGGCCGGCATGCGCATGGCCATGGTGGGTTTTGAATCTCTCCATGAAAATGTCCTGGCAGGCACTTTTAATAAGGGCATGCGCTCAGACGTCAATTTGAAGGAATACCGGCAACTTTATCAACGTTTCCAAAAAAATAACATCATGGTCAACGGGCTGTTCATGACCGGCCATCCGGATATCGACCGCCGGGAAGAGACCTCCTATTTAAAAGCGAGAACAGTCTGTGACGACCCGCATACCGTTGATTTCATGCCTTTCCCGGAAACATTCGGCTTCAACTCGCTGAACCGGCGATACAACATTAAAAACATGTTTTTTCATGACATGAAACTGCCGGTGTTTGAATCAAAAAAACCCCGGGCCTTTCTTTTTAATCTGCTGAACCTGCTTGATGTTTTTCGCGGATTTCAGATGATAACCAGCCCGGCTTATTACCGCTCCAACTATTTTTTGATTTATAAACGGCTTTTTTCCAAAATGCTGCGGATCAACAGGCGCAAAATCAGGGATTTCCGGTTGTTGACTCGTAAAACGGTTCCCGTTAATCAGCGCCAGGAAGAACTTCTGCGATGTTACCTGGAAGACCCGGAATATCAGCACTGGCTTGACAACCTCAGCGACAGAATATGGCTATAACGAGCCTGGCCGGCCACTTTTTTCCGGCCGAGCGGCCCGGCTGATCCGGCTTGTTCAAGATTATGCCAGCGGGGCTCGCCCCAATATGACGCGAAGCACAAAATGCTTGATGACGGTTGCCGGGCCGCCGACATTCTTGAAAAAATAATAAATACCCGGGGGATGCGTAATGAAAAGACGGAGATAGGCTTTGAGAAGAGTCCCTCGGAAATTGAAATTCCGGAGCGTGCGCGGAACATAGGGGCTGTCCCCCCGGGCAAAGTCAACCGGTACCGAGCCGTCCTCGGAAGGAAGCTCGCCCCTGGCCTGAAGCTCATCAAATACGGGTGTTCCGGGCAAGGGATTGAAACGGAAAAGGTGAAAAAAATCCGGCCGGCAGTCCCTGATCAATTTCAAGGTCCTGGCAATGTCTTCCTCTGTCTCGTCCGGATAACCATACATGAAATAGGCGAACACTTTTAAACCGGTTTCTCTGACCTGGGCTACCTTCTCCAGGATCAAAGCGCTGTCAATACCTTTCTGCATATTTTCAAGCACCCGGTTGCTGCCGCTTTCACCGGCGAAGGTGATGGCGTCCCACCCCGCCTCTTTCATCAGCCGGAAAAGCTCCCGATCCGTTTGTTCCATGCGTATGCCGCGACCGGTGGTGAACTTGACCGGCAAATCGAGGCTGATCATTTTCCGACAGAACTCCTTGGCAAAATCAATGTCCTGGGTGAAGCTGTTGTCCATGATGTTAATATAATCGACCCCGTATTGGTGATACAGGGTGGTGATAAGCTTCTCCAGATAGTCCAGGGAATGGTGCTTGAAACCGGGGCCGAGATACTGGGGCACACTGCAGAATTGACACCTGTAGGGACACCCCCGGGTGGCCAGGATGGGAGCGCTGCGGCGGGAACTCGTGAATGGTTTGTATCCGGATCGCTGATATTCATGGAGATTTATAAATCCATAATCCGGCAGGGGTTGGTCATCCAGGTCGCGGATTTCTTCCTTTTCGTTGATGACCGTTTCGCCGCCGGCCGCCCGGAAACCGAGTCCCGGTATCGTTTCCCAGCGGCGGCTCTGAAACTCCAGTTCTTCCAGGAACCGGGCAAAGGCGGTAATGGTTTCTCCGCAGAAAATAAAATCGATCTCCGGCACCCGGGACAACATTTCCGGAAACAGGCTCGGGTGGACCCCGCCCACAATGGTAACCGCCGAGGGCGTTACCTTTCTGACCGCCTTCAGACCGTCGATCACTTCACTCACGGAACACGACCAGCAGCTGAAGCCCACCAGGTCCGGCTGGAACTCTTCGACCTCTTTTCTGAAACGAGGCCGGGCCGCGGGAATGTTGCGCAGCGCGCAATCAAGAAGCCGGACGGTATGCTTCTGACGATCGATTTGATTGACTAAATAAGCGTAAGCCAGGGGCAATGTTGATGACTTGTTAATATCCCTGGGCCAGACCAGCAGTATCTTCATGGCGATATAACCTTGGTTCTCCCAATAAAATATCCTAACCCGTCTCCGGTCCCTTTCAGATAAAGCCATGACGCTTCATCAGAGCCGGACTGGTGGAGCAGGGCATCAAAAATACCATCCTGAAAAGAGCTATCCATTCAACATAACAGAATGAAAA
>JAWOCW010000349.1:0-10999 GCA_046483615.1 Desulfosudaceae bacterium | reverse complement strand
TAAAATAATAGCGATATTGATTTCTTCGATCGAAAAAAAACTCAGTAAAACCACCTTTGCCTCGGAGGTGCGCATGCCCAAAGAGATCAATGATACGTTGCATTTGAATCCGGAAGATCTGGATTTTCTCCAGACAGAAAAATTTCAGGTAGACGAAAGGCTCATTTACTCCGGGCGCAAAAAAGGCGCTTTCCTGGTTTTTGTCACCGGCCCGGACCTGGGCAATGCCATCAACCTGTACCAGGAGCGATTGATCATCGGCCGCGACAAGACCTGTGATATCGTCATCAATAAGCCCTACGCCTCCAAAAAACATGCTGAAATCCTGAATTATGACGACCATTCCATTCTCCAAGACTACGGCAGCACCAACGGCACCTTTGTCAACAACCTGCCGGTTAACCGGATCGAACTCAATGACCGGGACGAGATCAAAATCGGCCAGGTAGTCCTGCAGTATTTCCGCATCGATCTCAACCGCGAAGAAAAACCCCCGCCCCTGCCCGGCGATCAGCCAGAAAAAGAATCCGAATTTTATCGGCAGGTCTTTGCCCTGCTGAAACCGCACTTCGGTCTCATGACGACCCGGTTTTTAAATCGACAGATCAACGCCCATATCAGCAAGGCCCCATACACCATCGCGGCCTCGGACAAGCAGGAACTGGCCAAATGGATTGAAATTTCCGTGGGCCTCTTGCTGGATGACGATATCGCGCGGGAACTGGCGGAAAAGATCCGTCAGCTCTCTTGAAACCGGTGTTTACCCGGAATTAATTGAACCGGATCCAGCCATGACAGCCATTACGAAGATCGACCTCAGCCACCTGATCGGCCGGGAAGTTGGTACCTCGACCCTGCTGAAGGAACTGGACCGGGGCGCCATGGCCGTTATTTTTATCGCCTTTCAGCGCACCCTGAAAAGACAGATTGCCGTGAAGATCCTGCCCAAATCCCTGCTGACCGAGGCCAGCGCGGAGATGTTCCAGCAGGAAGCCGAAATGGCCGCCATCCTGTCCCATCCCAACATCATCCAGGTATATGAAGTGGGGGACACGGAGGAATTCCTGTTTTTCACCATGCAGCTGATCCAGGGCAAACCCCTGACCTACTTCATTGAACGGGCGCGGAAGCATGTCATTCCCTCCAGGCGTTTTCTGGACGTTTCCACCACCCTCAACCTGGTGCTGGCCGTTCTGGACGCCTTGTCTTACGCCCACGGCCAGGACATTATTCACCGCGACGTCAAGGCCTCCAACATTCTGATTGAAGAACATACCCGCCGCCCCATTCTCATGGATTTCGGTATTTCCAAAAGCGTCCGCGACCCCGAATCCGGGAAAACCGCTATTCTGGGGACCCCTGTCAACATGGCCCCGGAACAGATCCTGGGCAGAGACCTGGACGGCCGGACCGATGTTTATGCCACCGGGGTGCTATTGTTCCAGATGCTGGTTTCACGCCTGCCCCTGGCCCCCCATGAGACGACCCGGGATCTTTTGCGCCTGAAAATGAACGATCGCCTGTTCATCAAAACCCCTTCGGAAATGAATCCGGCACTCACCGAAGATATGGACCGCATCGTGCGTCGGTCCATCGCCCTGAATCCGGCGGAACGCTACGCCGACTGCCGGGAATTCGCCGACGACCTGCGGGCGTACGCGGCCGAACAGACCGCGCCGGATCAACAAGGACAAAGCCATGGCCGAGCTGAAATGGGATAAAGCCGAACAAATCAAACTCAGCCGCATGATCTGCCTGCTGCTGAACCGGGCCATGATGTACCAGGCCGATCATCCCCATATCAAGGATTCCATTGCCGGTCTGCACCAGGAACTGACGGCACTGCTGCCGCAGGCCGCCACTATTTCCCTGATTCTGAACCAGGACAAGCTGTTTCTGGATGACGAACCAGTGGATCAGCGCATCAACACCAGCCGCATCGTCGCTTTGTTCAAAAAAACGGGCATTCAATCCGTCTCCCTGTTAAACGGTCTTTCCCCGGAAGAACTCCGCAATTTTGTCGAAATTTTCACCGCTGCCGGCAAATATCCCGACAGTGAGATCATGACGGCGGAATTACAGCGGCGGGGGGTGGAATACCTCAAGATCAATCATGTTTTTTACAAAAAAGTCACCCGGGACGAGGAGGTAGTCAACCGCCAGGAAGCGGAAGAAGAACGAGTGCGTGTTTCCGGGGAATCCCGCCGGGAATTTCAGAAACAGTTCATGGAGATGCTGCTGCAAAGCGTGCTGACCGAAGAAACCGACAAAGCCCTCTCCATGAAAAATCTCATGAACAATCCCGGCGCCCTTTCCCAGAACATGCTGGCGGCGGAAAGCAAGGGGATGCAGGCCATCGCTGACGGCCAGGTTCCCCTTTCGCCTGAAAACCGGCCAGACAGTCCGGATGAGGCGGCCGATGAAGTCACGCCCGGTGCCACCCTGCTCTACCAGATCCAGGCCCTGAGCGAAGAAGTCGGAAAGGAAATTGAGGAAGACAGCCAGGTGGACATGATGGCCGTGGCCGACGCGGTCTGCGAAATGAAACGACAGCTGACCCTGGGAATCGAATCCCAGAAAGCGCTTAATCAGGCCTATGCCAACGAAGCCGAAATCTATGATGAAGTCAACACGCTGACAGACAATGTCATTGTCAAGCTGGTCAAAACGGAATATCAGCAGGGAAAAATTACTACCAACCGCCTGGCCCAGATTCTGCGGCGGCTGGTACCGGACCCGGACGAACTCAAGCGGCTGCTGCCCAAAATCAAAGCCGCCCTGCTGGCCGAAGGCATGCCCCTTGCTGAATACCTGCAGCTCATCCAGCATCTCGGCCGGGAGCTGGAAAGCGAAGGCCTGTCCCGGGTGCTGCATGAAGCCGCCGAAACGGTTGGCGTGGACGGCGGTGAACTGCTGGAAGAAATCCGCAAAAATCCGGAACAGGCCGCGGAACTGATGGCCATCGCGGCGGAAATCCGAAAAGGTGCCGGCGACCAGCAGGCCTTTACGGAAATGCTGATTGACTACGTGGAAAAACTGGGAGACTCCCTGGGGCAGGCATCTTCCGCCGACCAAGACGGTACCGAAGAGGCCCGGACCCGTCAGATCATGTCCAATCTCGGCACCGGCCTGGCAGCCCAGTTAAAAAGCATGAATTTTGACAATGACGTTCTGGCTGACATGGAAGAACGGATCAACACCCGCATTGACGAGGTCTTTGAAAAACTGGCCGGAGATCAGAGCCTTAAGGCAATGTCGGCCGATCAGCCTCGCCCGCAGAAAACCCTGCTGCGGATGATGGAGCAGAATCTGCGGGAAAACGATCGACTGAAGCAGATTTTAAGCATAATCCGGACCGAGGCCGACGCCCGCCAGATTGATGAGAACGATTTTGAGCGGATATATGACCGCATCAGCCAGCAGGAGAAAGCGTTCCGGGAACAGGAAGCCAACCGGCAATTTCCTGCCGGCGTGCTTACGGCCCAGGAATTGGAATTCCATCTGCAAAAAGAATTATCCCGGGCCAAACGCCATAACATTCATCTGTCCACCCTGGCCTTTACCATTATCAACGCGCGTCTCCAGGAAAAGCTTCCGCCGGACAAAAAAATCCGCAAAGCCGAGCTGCTTCTGGCGGCCTATCACCGGCTGGTGGAAATTACCCGGGATTCGGATATTGTCGGCGAGCTGAACCCCGAAACCATGACCGTGATTCTGCCCATGACAACCCGGGAACAGGCGCAGCTGGCCCTGAGACGAATAAACAAAGGTCTTCATGACGCTGCTCTGGAAGTAAATGGCGTGCCCTTGCGCGTTCTCATGGCCGGTTCGGCCACCTCTTTCCAGCCGGAGGATCGGCCCAATATCGAGGCTTTCCTCAAGACCATGAAATACGAACTGGATCATGTCGCCCTTCGGATCAAAAACATTCATAATATTTCCTGACCTCCGGTACAACCACAAAGCCCGGAGACACCCCTGTGTCTTTGGTGATGGGCGTGGACAGTTGCCGGGAGCGTCGACTCCTTCCTAACCCGGATATTTCATGAAATATCCGGGTTAAATCGTTCCGGGCTCTGTCGGCGAGGCGGTCATGACCTGCCGGAACGTCTTTTTTAAAATTTGACCTTTATAAAACGATATTTTATGTTGATTCATCAACATCAATGAATGACCCGGCTCCAGAAACGAGATTTTCATGGCCTGACATCAAAAGGAGATCTGCATGACCCACCCCGAACTACCAACGGAACTACCACCGGAACTATCACCGGAACCATCACCAAAACCATCAACCGACACGCCGGCCCGGGCAGGCATCACGGGCGCGAGCCTGCTGGCCGAAAGCCTGGGCGCCTGCGGCATCAATTGTCTTTTCATGGAGGAGCATCCGGCCACCGCCCCCCTGGCCACGGCCGCGGAGGCCGCCGGTAGTTTGCGGATCATCAATCCCGTCAGTGAAATCGCCTGCGTCCCCATGGCCGACGCCTACAGCCGCTATACCGGGGAACCGGTGGCCGCGGTCACCGCGGGCGGCGGCCACTGCCTCAACCAGGTCATGGGCGCCACCACCGCCTGGGGCGACAAATCACCGGTCATCGCCATCGGCATTCAGGAAGATCGCGGTTTTTCCGCCGCCCCGGTTTTTGATCGGGAAGCGGTCTCCATTGAAGCGGTCTTTGATCCCATCACCGTGTACAGCGCCACGGTCCGCCAGGCGGAGGACATCCCCGGCATTGTTACTCGGGCCGTTCGTGAAGCGCTCAGCGCCAAGGGCGGCACCGCTTATGTTGAAATCCCCCGTTCTTTTCTGGAGACGCCGGTATCAAAGGAAGCCGCGGCCGACGAGCGGGTGGGGGCCGGCCAGGACGCCCCCGGGGAAAGCCCGTTCTTTGCCCAGCAGGCCGCGCCGCCCCTGGCCGAACCGGAAACCATCCAGCAGGCGTTGCATCTTCTGAGAAACGCGCGAAAGCCCTTTATCTTTGCCGGCGGCGGGGTTTTAAAAGCCGGCGCCGCGGACGCCGTCAATGAATTGGCCCAACAGACGGGTATCCCGCTTTTGTCCAGCATGGGCGCCCTGGACGCCGCCTATCCGGATAACCCCATGTATATCGGGCCATCCAGCTACCTCAGCGGCGAGGCCTTTCACAAGGCCATTAAAAAAGCGGACGTGGTGCTGGCCGTGGGGGCCTGCTTCAGCGGGCTGGACGGCTTCGGCCTGCCGCCCATCTGGTCCGGAAATATCAAATTTATCCAGGTGAATATTGACCACCAGTATATTGCCTTGAATCCCGGCGCCGAACTGGCCATTATCGCCGACGCCCGCCAGGTACTGACGCGGATGCTGACGGCGCTGAAAGAAATGCCGCCATTCCCCGGCTGCAAGCAGTGGGTGACTTATCTGAAAAAGCAGAACCAGGCTCATCGGCAGCGGCTGGTAAAGGAAGCCCGTCTTCATAAACCGGCCTCGGGCAGGCTGCATCCGGCCGCGGCCCTCCTGGCGGTGCGGGAAACCATTGAACAATCCGACGCCATTGCCGTGGTGGACGGCGGCAACACCCCCTTGTGGGCGGGCATGAGCGTAGCCCTCAAAGGCCCCCGCCGGATGTTTTTCCCCACCGGCATGGCCACCCTGGGCGTGGGCATCCCCATGGCCCTCGGCGTTAAAGCGGCGGCCCCGGACAAGCCGGTCATGCTGCTCACCGGGGACGGCTCCATGCTGTACAACATCCAGGAACTGGAACTGATGAAAAAATACAACCTGCCCCTGGTGATTATCGTCAACAACGATTCGGCCTGGAACATGATCCGATCGGGAGAAGTCATGCTCAACCGCTCCATCAGCACGGATCTGCCGGACCAGGATTATACCAGGGTGGCCGAGGCCTTCGGCATGGAGGTAATCCGCATCAAAACCCTGGCTGACCTGACGCCGGACCTCATCAGGCGAGCCCTGGCCGGTGATCAGCCCATGCTCATCGACATTCCCACGGACCGGGACGTGTTTCCGGATTCCCTGGCCAGCTTCATCCGGGTGGAAATGATGGGAGTTCTGGTGCCTCAGCCGCTCAAAAAAATACGGCGAATGCACCAGAGCCAGGCCAGACTGTTTTCCCGTAACACCTGGAACATTATCAAGTACCTGGTGAAAACTTATTAAGAGCTAAATTCAGGTAAGAATGCAACCGCCAGGACACGGACAACGTCAGGAAGATCTGGATTCCGGCGTTCGCCGGAATGACGAGATTGGGAATTTTTACGAAACAATCGAGTTTGCGCGGGTACGAAAAAGATGAAATTGGAAATATCTCCATTCAAAAGAAAGGAAGAACAACATGCAAACCCTCCTTGGAGCGGACCTGATCGTGGAGACACTGGCGCGGGAAGGAATTTCACACGTCTTCACCCTGCCCGGCGGCCAGATGAACCCGGTGCATTTCGCGGTGGATGAAAAGCCGGGCCTGGAACTGATCGTGCCCCGCCAGGAAGGAGCCGGCGCGCTGATGGCGGCCGGCTATGCCATGGCATCCGGAAAGCCCGCCTGTGTCATGACCACCGTGGGCGCGGGCATCGCCTATGAAATCGGCGCCCTGTACCTAGCCTGGAAGGAACGCCTGCCCCTGATCTCCATATCACCCCAGGTCCAGTCCCATAAAATGAAGCCCATCCAGGAAAACCTTCAGGCCTGCGACCAGGACGAAATCTTCCAGCCCCTGACCAAGTTCAACGCCATCTGTTATCACCGCGACCGCGTTCCCAACCTGATCCGCCGCGCCCTGAAAACGGCCCTGGCCCCGGAATACGGGCCGGTCCACCTGGATGTGCCGGTGGACGTGATCTACGGCTTCAAGATGGTGACCAACAAGAAGATGAAAACCCTGTTTCCGGATACCGCCTCCCGGTTTTCCGGGGCCATCCTGCCGCATGAAGCCGCCGTTCAAAAAGCAGCCGGACTGATGGCCTCGGCCCAACGCCCGCTGGTACTGGTGGGCAGGAACGTGGAGCGCGCCAAAGCCGGGAAAAGCCTGGAAGAGCTGCTGCGGCTGACCGGCTTTCCCGCCCTGCCCTCCGCCCCGGCCTTCGGGGCGGTATCGGACAACGGCCCGCGCCTGGGCGCCTGCGAACTCTGGCAGCAACCGTCATCCCTGGACAAGCTGGCCCGGACCGACCTGATAGTGCTGTTCGAGGCGGATGAAACCACCGCCCGCCTGGCCAGGGCCATCAAGCGGATCAACCCCTCGGCCGCGGTGATTCAGACGGCGGAGCTGCCCGCCTCCGTGGGCGCCGTTGTTCCGGTCGCGGCCGGGCTGGTCGGATCGCCGGCCGCTGTTTTCGACAGCCTCTGCCTGGCCCTGCCAGCCGGGGGGCAGCCCCTGGCCGCCGCCAAAACCTGGACCTCCGAGCTGACCGAGGCCTTTGCCGCCATCCGGCGGGCCCTGCCCGACGATCCCGACCTGGCAACGGCCGGCCCGGACATTGTTTACTCCATCCTGCATACCATCGACCGGATCAATAACACCATCAAACCCGGGGATGTGGTGGTCTGCGACGGCCGGACGGCGTCCCTGGCGGCCATGGCCGGCCTGAACAAACCCGCCCGGCATCATTGCTTCCTGATGGCGGACGATGACATCCCCGGAGCCGGCTATCCCGTCTCCCTCGGGGTCAAACTGGCAAAGCCGGACAGCCGGGTCTTTCTCATCAGCGAAACCGACCTGTTCAAACGCCACCACCGGGAACTCCAGACCCAGAGCCGGTATAACCTCAGCACCACCACCCTGGTCTTTAAAAGCCGGCCAAAGCGGCTGGAACACGAGGTGGATTTTGCCGCCCTGGCCAGGGGCCTGGGGGTATCCGCCCAGGCCCTGACAGATCCGGAGGAAGAGATTACCGACAGCCTGCTTGCCGCCGGCCATACCTCCGTAACCGGCATGTTGCTTGATGCCAGCGCCTGAAGGAGACCGTTCCATGAAATCATACCAATA
This sequence comes from Desulfosudaceae bacterium, assembly GCA_046483615.1. Classification (GTDB taxonomy): domain Bacteria; phylum Desulfobacterota; class Desulfobacteria; order Desulfobacterales; family Desulfosudaceae; genus CAYTQK01. The sequence goes on along the minus strand of JAWOCW010000349.1, from coordinate 3,014 downwards.
TCTGCAAACCCGGCAAGAAGGCGCCGTCCTGTGGGTGGAAGTCGGATCAAGGCCCTGGAGTGGATGATCCGCGGCAATCTGCTGACGGCGCAAGAAACCCGGAACCTGGGACTGCCGGGGCCGCCTATTCATACCGCTGACAGATGGCCGCGGCCGTCTTCCGGACCTCCTCCACCAGCCAGTCCGGGGAAAGCACCCGGGCTTCGTCCCCCTTGCCCAGGATCCAGGCCACCACCTCCGGCTCCGAGGAGGCGGTGAAGGTCAGGATGAGGCGGTTCTTTTTTTTCTGAATGGTTTGATCCGGGCTGAGCTGCCGTTCCTGGGCGTACACCGCGGCATAGCCGCGCAATTCCACCCGTACCGTGAACCCCTCCTGCTTGATGACCCCGAACTCCTGGTTAAAATGCTTTTCAAAATCATAGTTCGCCGGAAAGGTGAACTTGCGCTCGGTGATGTTGACTTCCCGCAGCCGGTGCACGGCCAGCAGCGGATCAAAAGCGAATTTGGTCACCTTGGCCCCGGGAGAACGGGCCATGCCGGCATGCAGGTACAAGGCGTTGTTGTGGGAAAAAAGCTTGTAGGGCTTGATGTAAAAGGTCTTGGCCCGGGGGGCCGCCGGGTTCTTATAGACAATCCGGCAGACGCGTTTCTGGTCCATGGCCTTGACCAGCCTGCGGATATCCTCCTGGTTCGGGGTATAGTCGATGGTGCCGGGCAGAAAGCAGGCGTAATGGTCGCCGCCGCCGTCCCCGCGGGCCAGGGTGCTGCTCTTCTGGATGGCCCGCTCCGACTCTGCCAGCAGCTCCTTGCCCAGCAGATGCCGGGTGAACGCCTGGCACATCTGCAGCAGGGAAAGCTCCGAGGCGGACAGGCTCAGATTCCGGGGCAGTTTTTCCGGCCGCCGGATCTGGTAGTAGATCCGCCGGGATTCATAAATGTGCTCGATGGGAATATCGTAAACCAGGGAGATCTGGTCCACCAGCCGCCGGATGGTCTGCTTGGAGCAGCCCAGCTTTTCGGACAGTTCGATCAGGGAACGACGCTGGCCGCTGAAATAAAGCTCGGCAAACAGCATGATCACCTTTTCACCGTGGGTTCTTTCGGAACGTTTTTTAGGCATGCTTCCCCCTTTTTGACTTTTCCATGGTTCGTGCCACCGGATGGAACAATAGCGGGGTAGGCTGTACTTGTCAAGCAGGATCGCCGTTTCGAACAACCGGCCTGGCGGCCCTCCTGACCGCAATCATGCCCAAAAAGGAGGAAAAAAATGCCGCGAGGCCGGAAACGCCCGAATAATCGAAAGTTTTCCCGGCAATGTCTACGCCCTGGCCTGCGACTCGCCCACCCGGGCCGCGGCCTGGTTCAAAAAACGACTGAGCCAGGAACAGGTACGTATCCTGGGCAAAAAGGTCAGGGTCAGCCTGCCCGGGGATAAACCCGGAAAAACAAACGACCTTTTGCAGGCCGCGGAAAAAGAGGAGCTCATCATAAAATCGGCCGTTGCCGGTCCCCGGGGCTGGAAAACGTTTTCGTGGCTATGACTTCGTCATAGCCCGGATATTTCACGAGTCGATTTGGGCGCAAATGCAAGGCGCAGGACGCGAAGCTGTAGTAAATCTACTACGAGCGGCCTGCAACATAGCAGTTGCGCCCAAGGCGACTCGCCCGAAGGGTGAATTTTTTTAACATTTAAATGGTGAAAATTCAAAACATCCAGTTAAAATTTGTATTTTGAAAAAGAACCTGAAATTAACAATAACTGATTGAAGTTTATTCATTAACCAACCATGCTCGAAAAAATTCATGAAATATCCGGGATAGAGGAAAGACGTCTCCTCCGGATATTTTTTTCTGTTTTTAAATTTTTCTTGCTATTTTTTAATTAAATAACTATAATTATAAATAATCATGCTAAAGCCAAACTCCGGGTGATCGGAGGACGGAAAGCAAAGGGTCTTGATGAAAGACAGCCGGGCTGCCATGAGGAAACGATTTAACAAGCCGGGTTATCTTTGATGAAGATGACCCGGCTTTTTATTTTTCACGCAAAACAAGAGGGGGGGAGCCATGAAAACAAGACCCGGGTCTGGTCTGTTGGTGGTCATAGTTGTTCTTTTTACCGGCGTGGTGATGTCATTCGCGGGGCCGTTTCCGATCCCTGATACCGGCCAAACAGAATGTTATGATGCCGACGGTAACATTCTTGATCCCTGCCCCGCGCCAGGCGACCTTTTTTACGGTCAGGACGCCTGCTACACCATCAATCCGCCATCTTACACCAAGCTGGATACCAGCGGTAACGAGCTGGACGACAGCGCCACTGATTGGGCCATGGTCAAGGATAACGTGACGGGGTTGATCTGGGAGGTTAAGACCGATGACGGGGGCATGCATGATAAGGATGATAAGTACGATTATGATGATGCCACCGCCTTTATTGTCCAGCTCAATACCGATCAATTCGGAGGCTTTACGGACTGGCGTCTGCCGACCAGATTAGAGTTGACCGGCCTTGTTGACTACAGTCAACACTGGCCCACCATCAATACGGTTTTTTTCCCTTATACGACGTATGATTATTACTGGTCATCTTTTCTCTATGCCGACAGTGCCACTGGGGCCTGGGCCGTTGAATTCCTTAACGGTTACGAATCTATTTGCAATAAGACGGACTCTTATCGAGTACGCGCGGTACGCGGGGATCAGCCCGAAGTCTCAGGGCATCTGGTTATCAACGGCGACGATACCGTGTCTGATGAAAATACCGGCCTGATGTGGATGCAGTTCACTGCTGATAATAATGATGACGATATTATCGACGACAATGATAAAATGAACTGGCAGGAGGCCCTGGACTGGTGCGAAGGCTTAACCCTGGCCGGGTATTCCGACTGGCGTCTGCCGACCATCAAGGAACTTCAATCGATAGTTGATATACAAACCAGCGAGCCTGCCATTGACACAAATTTTTTCCCGGATACAGGTTCAAACAGCGCTTATTGGTCGTCAACAAG
>JAWOCW010000237.1:0-2888 GCA_046483615.1 Desulfosudaceae bacterium | reverse complement strand
CGCGAGATCCAGGCCGGCATGGCGCGGCCGGACCGGGTGCGCGTAATGCCCGAACGGCGCCAGGCGATCGGTTGTGCCGTGGCTGGGGCCGGCAGGTCGGACTGCGTGCTCGTGGCCGGCAAGGGGTTTCGGGACATGGTCAGCCGCTTTTTCGATGAGCAGGCGAACAGGCAGTGTCGGCAGGCGAGGTTGCAGCGGTCGGTGACATGCAGCCAGCACTCTTCCAGGCCGGTCAGGTCGAGACACTCGCCCCGGCCGGCATAGGGTTCCGCGGGCGGTGAGGCCAGCACCGACAAAAACCGCCGGACCGGCCATTGATCCACCGTTAAATCATCATCCGCAGCTGCCCCTTTCTCGGTCAGCGTCAGCAGCAAATCATCGCCGGCCGCGTTGGGCACGAACCAGTCGGGTATGTCCGGACGGACATAGACGGGCGTGCAGTCATGTTCCAGCCGGGTCCATCGGCTTACATCCATAGGCTTCTCTCACCTTTTTCGACAATTTCAGCGGCGCCAGCGCTGGTACTTTTCAATCAGGGCCAGCGCCCGCTCCGGTTTGCGGGCTTTTTTCCATTCCCCGGCGGCAAAACGGTTGGCTTCGGCCAGGGTGGGATAAATGTGTATGGTGCCCAGGATCTTGTTCAGGCCCAGGTTGTTTTTCATGGCCAGGACAAATTCGGCAATGAGTTCGCCGGCATGGGCGCCCACGATGGTCACCCCCAGGACGCGGTCGCTGCCCGGCTTGGTCAGCACCTTGACAAAACCCCGGTCCTCGGACTCGGTCAGGGCCCGGTCCAGTTCATCCAGGCTGTAACGGGTCACCTCGCAGGCGATGTTTCGCTCGGCCGCCTCGACTTCGTTGAGCCCCACCCGGGCCACCTCGGGATCGGTATAAGTGGCCCAGGGAATGACCCGGTAGTCCACGGCAAAGGATTTGAGGCCGCCGAAAAGGGCGTTGACCGCGGCATACCAGGCCTGATACGAGGCGACATGGGTAAACTGGTACGGGCCGACCACGTCGCCCGCCCCGTAGATGGTCGGCACGGTGGTCCGCAGGGTGGCGTCGGTCTGGAGGGTGCCGTTGGGGTTGAGGGCCACCCCGATCTCTTCCAGGCCGAAGCCGCGGCTGTGGGCCTGGCGGCCCACCGCCACCAGGATACGGTCAAAGGGGACCCGGACCTGGCCCTCCGGCCCGGCGCAAATCAATTCCGCCACGTCTTCGCCGGGGGCCACTTCCTCGGCCTGGTGCCCGATCAGCACGTTCACGCCGTCGGCTTCCAGGGTCTGGCGCATAAAGTCGGCTACCTCGGCTTCTTCCCGGCCCATGAGCTGCGGCGCCATTTCCACCACTGTCACCCGCGAACCCAGGCGGGCAAAAGCCTGGCTGAGCTCGCATCCGATGGGCCCGCCGCCCAGCACCACCAGCCGGGCGGGCAGCTCCGCCAGGGACCAGACCGTGTCCGAGGTCAGGTAATCGACCTTGTCCAGCCCCGGAATGGGCGGCACCAGGGGGCCGGCGCCGGTGGCCACCACGATGCGGCGGGCGGTCAGGGTGCGGCCGTTGACCGAAACTTCATAGGGAGAGATCACCCGGGCCTCGCCCTGGAGGCAGTCCACCCCCAGCCCGGTATAACGCTCCCGGGAATCGTGGGGGGCGATGCGGTTGATGATGTTCTGGACCCGCCCCATCACTTCTTTGAAATCAAAATCGACCCGGACCGAACGGAAGCCGAAATCCCGGGCCCGGTTAACATACGACAGAACGCGGGCGCTGCGGAGCAGGGACTTGCTGGGGACGCAGCCGGTGTTGAGGCAGTCTCCGCCCATCTTGTCTTTTTCGATCAGGGCCACCCGGGCGCGGACCGTGGCGGCCACGTAGGCCGTCACCAGACCGGCCGATCCACCGCCGATGACGATGAGGTTGTAATCGCGACGGGCCGGCCGCGAAAAACCGGCCAGGGCCCGGCGGCGCTTGATAACGGCGGTGACGGTCCGGGCGATCCAGGGGAAAAGGCCCAGCAGCACGAAGGCCCCGATCAACTGCGGCGAAAGAATGTTCCCGGTGGTGGTCACCTCGGCCAGTTGCCGGCCGGCATTGACATAAACCATGCCGCCGGGAATCATGCCCGCCAGGCTGACCAAAAAAAAGGTCCGGGTCCGGATGGGAGTCAGGCCCATGACCAGGTTGATGACGAAAAAGGGGAAGACCGGCACCAGCCTCAGGGTAAAAAGATAAAAGGCCCCGTCGCGGCGGACGCCGTCGTTGATTTTTTTCAGCCGTTCGGCAAACCGTTTCTGGACAAAATTGCCCAGGACGAAGCGGGCGATGAGGAAGGCCAGGGTGGCGCCCAGGGTGCTGGACACCAGGGCCGCGGCCGAGCCGATCCAGAAACCGAACAGGGCCCCGCCGGCCATGGTCATGACGGCCGCCCCGGGCAGGGACAGGGCCGCCATGACGATATAGATGGCGGCATACACCAGCAGGGTCAGCAGGGTGTGCTGGGCGGTATATAGGCTCAGCATTTCCTGCCGGGTCTTGAGGGCCTCCAGGGAGACCTGCCGGTGCAGGTCAAAGACGAAAAACAGGATCACCCCGCCAACCACCAGACCGATGACCAGAGTTTTTACCAAAATACCGGTGGATCGGGATGTCATGTAATGCCTCCCCCCAAGTTTGTACAGAATATTATTCATACTATCAAAATCTGTGCCGATGGGCATTCTTTTTTTATAAATCCTAATATTTCAAATTATTACAGAAGGGATACCACTACCGGTTGTTTTTTTCCGGCCTGCCCGGACAGTTCTGTCTCGGGATTGCGGCTGGAACGGGACGGCCCGAAAATTTTTCAGGAGGGACCGGGCCACCCGAAATTTTCGCCTGATTTT
>JAWOCW010000217.1:0-5627 GCA_046483615.1 Desulfosudaceae bacterium | reverse complement strand
CCTGGCCCTGTGGGTTACCCGTCCCTTGTATGGAGAAACCACCTATTTTTCAAGGGTCATCAAAATTCTGCGATTACTGGTCTATTTTATCTGGCAGCTGTTAATTTCCAACCTGCGGGTGTTGTGGGACGTCATCACTCCCAAAAATATCAGCAAACCGGGAGTAATCGCGGTCCCCCTGGAGGCCAGGTCGGATTTTGAAATCATGCTGGTGGCCAACCTGGTTTCCCTGACTCCCGGCACGCTCAGCCTGGATGTCTCCGAGGACCGCCGGAGTCTGTACGTTCACGTGATGTTTCTGGAGGACGTGGAATCAGCCCGTCGTGATATCAAGCAGGGCATTGAGAAAAAAGTACTGGAGGCTCTCCGATGATTGGTCTGGACAGCAGTCTTCTGTTACGGGGCGCCGCCGAGACGACCTTGATTTTATTGGCCCTGGCCCTCTGCCTGGTCTTTATCAGGCTGGTGAGGGGGCCGGACCCGGCCGACCGGATCGTGGCCCTGGACCTGATCTCGGTGCTGATCGTGGCCTTTCTGGGTGCTTTTACCGTCTATTCCGGAGAAAAAGCCTTTCTGGACGTGGCCATTGCCTACGCCCTGATAGCTTTTCTGGGCACAGTGGCCCTGGCCCGGTTCCGGGAAAGACTGACCCGGCTATCCGGGCGCGAGGATGAGGAGGAGAGTTAAGCCATGACTGACATCATCACGGCCGGGCTGCTGCTGGCCGGCGGAATTTTCGCGTTTATCGCCTCGGTCGGCATGCTCCGGCTGCCAGATACCATCATCCGCATGCATGCCGCCACCAAGGCCGGCGCCCTGGGATCAGGACTGATCTTTCTGGCCCTGGCAGTTTATTCCCAGGAATTGAGCACGACCTTAAGAGCTCTGGCAGCGGTTCTTTTCCTGCTGCTGACCGCTCCCATCGCGGCCCACCTGATCGGTCGGGCCACTTATTGCAGCCGGGTCAATTTATGGCACAAAACCTGGATCGACGAATTCGCCACTGTCTGCGACTGGGCCCGGGATGACGACTCCGGCGAAAAATCCGGTGAATGCCGCCTTGCCCCGGCCAGCCCCGATCCGCCTGACCGTGATGTTAACCCGGGTTAAATTCACTTTTGCCCCAGCAGTTGGCTGCTCAGGCGTCGGGCCAGGGACAGGATAGTATAAGTCGGCGGCAGTCCCCAGGCCTCCGGGATTACGGAACAGTCACAGACATATAAATTATCATATTTTTTTGTCTTTAAATCGGCGTCAACCACTTCTCCGATTTTAACCGTGCCGCCGGGATGGGCGGCCAGGGTCCAGGTTTTATGAATTCCCGTGGCCCCGGCCTGCTTAAGAATTTTGCGGGCGTGTCGCGCCCCCTTGGCCAGTTTTTCCCGGTCTGAGGCGTTCATCCGCTTCCGGACTCCTTCCCGGTTGGATAAGCGACCACCCAGATCATCTCTGACCTTGACCATGATTCTGACCACGCTTTTCTGATGAAAGAGGCGATAAGGACGGAATCCGGAACAGGCGAAAACCACGTTGAGCATGCCGGGCAAGGCCATGTCGGTCATGACATAGCCCTCCTGGGGCATATGCAGTCCGGCTGACATGGGTATTTCGTTTTCATGCTTAACGCCCCGGACAAAGCCGGCTACCGAGATAAGAGGATCAAAAAAGAAATCATAGCCCGCTTCAGCGATGCCGCTGTTTCTTAAAATAACGGGGGAGCCGATACCACCGGCACCAATGATAACGTTTTCAGCCCGGACCGTACGGGTCCGTCCGCGCTGACGGTATTGAACTCCGACTGCCCGGCCGTTTTCAACCACAACTTTTTTAACCCGGGCGTTGTTGATCAAAACGGCCCCGTGATCAACGGCCTCGTCAACAAAGATGCGGGCGTTCCACTTGACATCGTTGGGATCGCCGTAATAAAAATTACCGAATTTCTGGGTACTCCGGTCCCAGCGATCCTGGTGCATGAACTTGTTCAGCTTATGCCAGTCATAGCCCAACTCCCGGGCGCTTTTCATGATCAATTTGGCCTTGGCGCCCATGACCTCATCAGACAGCGGCTTGATGGGCACATCCTGCTTGATTGACTCGGCCTCGCGGCTGACATCAATACCATACGATTTAAGCATCTCAAAAGGGATATCAAAACAGGTGCCATAATAAAAGACGGAGCTGCCGCCGGTAATAAGCCCCCTGACCATGCCGACCAGTTGACTGTTAAAAAGCATGCTCTTAAAGGGGAAGCATTGATATAAAGCGTATTGCCAGAACACACCTCTTAACCTGGGCTTGCCGCCGCGTTCCAGAATAAGGACTGATTTGCCGGCCCGGGCCAGATCGCGGGCAACGGTGGCGCCACCCGGTCCGGTCCCGACTACGATCGCGTCATATTGTTTTTGCTTGTCTGTCATATGCACCTTCCTTGCCTTGAAAATTGACTGCTTGGTAAAAACAAGCTTATTTTGTCGATTGTCGACAATATAATAAAAAATTTATACTGTCAAATTTTTTTGGCTGATTTTCAAATAAATCCTGGAATTCATAACCTGGAAAATTTTTGGGGATATTTTTTTGCGATCGTCGATTTTTTCATTGACGCCGATCAGATAAAGAAGTAGAAAGAACTATATACTAATGATGATGTACTCGTAAAAAGTCGTGATCAGACGGGTTCAACGCGGCCCCGTCAAAAAATGTTTGAGGTTGCGTTCATTGTTTATTCTGGTAAATTGGGTTTCGTCTCATGTCCATTCCCCAAAAGAGCTTACCAGGTTAATACGTTTTCAAAACTAACAAGGGAAATTCACCATGAGAGATGTTTACGTGATCAGCACCCACATGATCAAATTCAGCAAATATCTGGACAAAAGCATCAAGGACCTGGCCGCTGAAACTACCCGGGCCTGCCTGGACCAGGCCGGTCTGGATAAAAATGCCCTCCAGGCGCTCTGGTTTTCCAATTCCGGCTGGGGTTACAGCAAAGGCCAGGACTGCATCCGGGGCCAGGTGGCCCTGCGGCCCATGGGCATTGACACCATTCCCATCACCAACGTGGAAAACGCCTGCGCCGGCGGCTCCACCGCCTTTCATCACGCCTGGCTGGGAGTGGCCAGCGGTCTTTACGATCTGACCATGGCCCTGGGCGCCGAAAAATTATACAGTACCAACAAAACCGCCATCTTCGCCGGATTTCTGGGTGGTATCGACATCGAAAACTGCGTTGAAATCGCCCAGAGCCTTTCGGTCTACGCCTTGAATGATGAAGAAAAAAAATGGCTGGCGGACTTCAAACAAAAATATCAGCCGGATGAAACCAGCGGCCGGTCGCCCAAAAAGAAAAAGCCGGTCAAGCAGCGGGCCAAGGAGATTAAAGACCAGTTGACCGTGGCCGTGCAGATGGGCGAACGGCTCGGTTACGATACCGTCAAACGCATGAGCCGGCTGTCCAGCGGTGATCACTCGCCCTTTATGGACGTGTACGGGTTTGCCGCCCGGCAGCACATGAAAAAATACGGCAGCACCGTGGAGCAACTGGCCCTGATCGCCTCCAAAAACCATTTTAACAGCACCCTTAATCCCGAAGCCCAGTACAACTTTGAGGTCCCGGTGGAAAAAGTCCTGTCCGATCGGCTCGTCTCTTTTCCCCTGACCCGGGCCATGTGCGCGCCCATCGGCGACGGCGCCGCGTCGGCCATTTTATGCGACGAAGATACCGTCAAAAAACTGGGTTTGTCCGACAGCGCCATCCGCGTCCGGGCCTCCATTCTCGGCTCCGGCCAGGACAGGCCCTTTGATTCCGAGCAGCCGGATATCGGCGAACGCCTGGCCAGGCGGGCATACGAAACAGCCGGGGTCGGACCGGAAGATATCGACCTGGCTGAAGTCCACGACGCCACCGCCTTCGGCGAGCTGGTCCAGGCGGAGAACCTGGGCTTCTGCCCCCGCGGCGAAGGCGGCCTGCTGGCTGAACAGGGAGAAACCGGCCTGTCCGGCCGGATTCCCATCAACACCAGCGGCGGACTGATTTCCCGCGGCCATCCCATCGGCGCTTCCGGGCTGGCCCAGATACACGAATTGACCACCCAGCTGCGGGGAGCAGCCGGCCGGCGACAGGTGGCCAGTCCCAGGCTGGCCATCGCTGAAAACGGCGGCGGCGCCCTGGGATCCGAAGAAGCGGCCATGTGCATGCATATCCTGGAAGCACCGGCCCGGACTGTGACGTAAGTTGGGTATCTCAACCCAGGACCATAAGGAGCCTTATCTCATGCCCCCAGAAAAAAAGAAAAAGCCGGACAAGCCGGACCTGAGCCAGTGGACCCCGGTGGAGAAAGTCATTTTTGAGCGCCGCAGCATTCGCGCCTTCAAAAAGACCCCCCTGCCGGATTTCATGATCCGCCGCCTGCTGGAGGCGGCCCGATTCGCGCCCTCGGCCGGTAATTCCCAGCCCTGGAAATTTATCGTGGTCAAAAGCCCGGACATCCTGGAAGCCATGGAAAAGGACGCCATTAAAACAGCCAAGCTGTTCATGTGGTTCCTGGATTATACCCGCAATCCCTGGCGGAAAATGATTCTGAAGCCCTGGGCCAAGTTTATCATCCGCCTGAGATACAATGAACTGCACCCGGTGCCCATGGGCCTGCTGCGCTCCATTGCCAATGAGGAATGTCCGGTTTTTCATCACGCCCCCACCCTGATCCTGCTGCTGGAAGACCGGCGCGGCGTTTCCAGCCCCCCGACGGACATCGGCATCTGCGGCCAGAACATGGTTCTGGCGGTCCACAGCATGGGCGCCGGCACCTGCTGGATCGGCCTGATCAAACTGTTAATGTACCGGCCCAAATGGAAAAAATATTTCGGCGTGAAATATCCTTATCGTCTCAACGACTGCATCGCCGTGGGATGGCCCAAGGTCAAGGCTGACGGCCAGGTTCCCCGGGAAAAGCAGGAAGTGCAGTGGTTTGTGGACGGAATCAACATGCCGCCCAGAATTGAAGAACAGGGGGAGTAAATGACACAGCCAACCGTGAGGCCCTGGACAAAAATACCAGACTATATCGATCCCGAGGAGATGACCACCGGCATCCTGGCCTTTGATGATCAAAAGTGCCAGCGCTGCGGCATCTGCTCCTTTATCTGCCCGGCCCGTTCCATAAAAAGCGACACCGGCCCAATGAAATGGCGGGAAGGGTTGCCCTGGCTGAGTTCCGTGGCACCGGGCGTCACCAACTGCATCTCCTGCGGCTGCTGCCTGGCGGCCTGCCCGGATGGGGCCATTTCCATCGAACGCTGGTTCAACCCGGGCTTTTTTTATCAGCGATTATCCCAGTTCAGCGAGTTGGTCTACCCCCGGTGTTACCAGGAGGATGATCCGCCGCCTTGCGGCGATCACCCCCTCCCCGATCCGGACATGATCAATCCCCGCTACGGCCGCCGTCAATGGCTGCGAATGCAGTTCAACCGGGCGCGCATGGCCGGACAGGCAACCTGGGGAGTGGCCCGTTTTTTCGCGGGCGAAGCGGCCGACGGCAACCTCCTGACCACCTTGAAAGGATTTCTCTCCAAGCAGCCCCGGGACATATCCTGGGCGGATCTGCTGGAAAGAAATGCCGCCAAAAGACCGG
>JAWOCW010000413.1:0-5245 GCA_046483615.1 Desulfosudaceae bacterium | reverse complement strand
TGCCTGGTTGTGCCGAAGTGGCGGAATTGGTAGACGCGCTAGGTTCAGGGTCTAGTGAGGGTTTCCTCGTGGGAGTTCAAATCTCCCCTTCGGCACCATCATCTTTCCAGCAAATCCCCGTTTTTTTTTGTTAACTTGAATCCATCCTGACCAAAATCACCCCGGAATTAACCCGAATTTAACCGGGGGGGTGGTAAACCTGATCCCGGCGGGCTCCTCCGGCGTTTTTATGACGGCGCCATGGCGGCCTGATCCGGAACTGCCGCCACCGGACGAATGCTCAACCCCAAAAGTCTTGACAGTTTTTGGATTGTCAGGTTATCATATTTAAAATCCGGCTTATTATTGACGCGCATAACGGGAGCATAGCCCGGATATTTCATGAAATATCCGGGATAGCGGTAGAAGAACCCGGCGTCACTGTGCGGTTACCTTGAAGGAGATTTGCGAATGACCTTTCCCCAGATATTTGACATGGTTAATCTCGGTATTGCTGTTCTGGATAAAGATCTTAATATTTGCAAATGGAATCAGTGGCTGGAAATGCATACCAGAATCGCGTCCGACGAAATTATCGGCGAAAAGTTAACCGACCACTTTCCCAATTTAAATAAAAACTGGTTTTTAAAAAATTATCGGGCCGTCTTAAGCTTCGGCAACTTCGCGTTCTTCTCCCAGAAACTGCATGACTACATCCTGCCGATCAAGCCGGTCCATCACTTTGATCCTGCTTTTGATTTTATGCGCCAGAACTGCACCCTGGGTCCTCTTTACAACGAAAACCGTGAAATAACTCATGTTTACATGATAATTCAGGACGCCACCGAAGTGGCGGCTTACGAGGCGAAACTGCTCAATATCAACACCACCGACAGCTTGACGGAAACATACAACCGCCGCTATTTTGAATCAAAGCTGAAATATGAACTGGAACGCCATAAAAGATACGTCCGTCCGCTTTCCTTGATTGTGATCGAGGTTGATCGGCTGCAAAACATCAACGGAGAATTAGGCCATCAAGCCGGAGATCAGGTGCTGATGCAGGTGGCCGACCTGCTCAGCGGGCGTCTGCGCATGGTCGATACGGTCGCCCGTTACAGTGAAGATGAGTTCTGCGTCGTCCTTCCGGAAACCGACCTGAAAGCCGCCAGCATTGTCGCGGACCAGCTTCGCAAATTGATTGAAATCACCGAATTCAAATATGAAGGCCAACCCCTGACAGTGACCATCAGCCTGGGCGTAATGGAAGCCATGGAAACTGACATGTCCGAAGAAACACTCCGCAAAAAAGTCAGCAGCGCCCTGCAGGCGGCCCGGGAAAGCAGCTGCAATACCGTGGTCACGGTCTGACGTAATTTTACTTACTCCACCCGGATGAAACCTTTTCGAGGTTTACTCCTGATTTTCTGCTCCGGGCTATTTATCTTTACCGGCTGCTTCCTTGACCGTCATTCGATCACCGATCCCGGCCAGGCCAAAGGCCAACAGGTTAAACAGATTGACTTTCAGGACTTCTGGTGAAATTTCACTGCTCATGGCTTTCATGTAAAAAATATTTTCCACCACGGCAATCATCAGGCTGGCCGCCATTTCCACATTAACCGGCTGAAAGAGGCCCTGCTTGATTCCTCTTTTTATGTCCGACTCCAGGGGTTTGCGAATGGACAGATAGGTCTTTTCACCCAGACGCTTCAGATCGGGATCATCGTCAGCCATGGCTTCCTTGGTCAGCTGCAGAATGGCGCAGAAATCCTTAAGTCCCGTCAAAACGAGATCAAATCTCATTTCAAGCCGTTCCACGGGATTATAGACCTTGCGAATATCTTCCCAACCCTCGGAAAACATCTCCGCGAACAGGCGGGGGACGCACTCTAAAAACAAAGCCCTTTTATCGTGAAAATAAAAATAAAAGGTGCCTTTGCCAATATCAAGATAACGGGTCAGATCATTAATGCGGGTTTTGCTGAAGCCGGACTCCCGGAACATTTTACAACCGGCTTCCAGAATGCGCTCCCGGGTTCTTTCACTGTCCCGGCGACGATAGGGGGCATTGTCCGAGGATATTGACAATTCTTCGTCCGGAGAAGCGCGGTAATAATCAGAGACGCTCAGGGGTTCTTCGGGAAGCATATCACGAACCATCTCTCTGATGGCAAAAAGGGGCTCACCACGCTCCTTGGCTTTCTTGATCAACTCCAACCGCTGAATATGAGATTGATCATAGTAAGCCATGGTCTGACCGGTTTTAATCGGTCGATGCAGCAGCTCGGACTGAATATAAAAATGAATCCGCCGCCGCGGCACGCCGGTCAGCCGTTCGATTTCAGAAATACGATACAACTTCTTATGTTCCGTCATTAAACGCTCTTTCCGTGGCGGTCCACGCCTTAAACATTAAACCGGATACCGGACTTCCAAGGAACTTCCAAGTTACTTTCTGCAAAAATACCGCCGCGGCGGGGTTGGAAGCTTTTTACGAAGCCGTCATTACTTAATAGCAACTATACATAACACAAAACCTTGATTATGGCAACTGAAAAAAGCCGTCTGCCCTGCCCTGAAAATTTATAACTAAATGAAAAAAGTATTGAAACATGTTAACGGCCGCTTCTGAAGCGCGCCTGGCCGGCCTGACAAAACCGGCAACTGGACTGCCAGGTCAAATAGTCCGGCCCCAGGATTATCCCGGTTCATCAAGCCGGGTTAAGCCGTTAAACTTGACCCTGCCGGCGATAAATATTAGTATGTTCAAAAAGCTGAACAATATTTAACCCGGATATTTCATGAAATTTTTTAAAAAACATTACTTTGTTTCATTATTTATACTAAATTCAGCAGTCATTCCAAAATTACAAATTGTCATTTTGGATTTGCAGAAAAAAATCATTTTTATATTAAAAAATTTCACCCTACGGGCGAGTCACCTTGAGCGCATCTGCTGTGTTGCAGGACACTCGCAGTAGACTTACTACAGCTTTGTGTCCTGCGCCTTGCAGCTGCGCTCAAATCGACTCGTGAAATAACCGGGTTAACCCGGATATTTCATGAAATAACCGGGTTAAGAAGGATCAGGGGGCCATGTTTTCAGATCTCAAAAAAGAAGAAAAAGAGAATCGGCGCCGGCTGATTGTGGCAACAGCCGAAGAACTCTTCCGGGAGGATGGCCTGGATGGTTTAACCCTGCGGAATGTGGCCCGACGGATCGGAGTCGCCCCGGGCACCATCTACACTTATTTCAAAAATAAGGAAGAACTGCTGCTGCATGTCCTCAGCAACAACCTTGACCTCCTCGAAGATGGCCTGGAAGCCGGGCTGAACCTGCCTGATCCGGTTTCCTGCCTGAGCGCCATTGCCGGGGAGTACCGGCAATACTTTCTGCGCTTGGGCCGGTACGTCAATGTGATTGATTTCGTGACCAAAAACAAAGAATCCGCCGCCGAGGTGTCTCCCCTTCTGCTGGATGAAATCCGGGATAAAGTCGCCGGTTTGCTGAAAAAAGTTGAAGCCAGGATAGCCGCCGATGATATGCGTCCTTTGATCAAGGACCTCCCTCCGTCCCGGGCCGTAGCCGTATTGTGGGCCATGGCCCAGGGCATTACGGCGTTAACCCTTCCGACCATGATTGACGAGGATCAGGGCTGGTTCCATTTTGAGCAACTCCTCAATGACATGCTTTACCTGCTGCCCGACCACTTTGATATTTCGTAATTTTTTTGACAATATTTTATTTATGATTATATTTTTTTAGAGGATTCCGCATGAAGTCTGCCAACACCGTCGCCATTGTATCAGTTGCTGATCATGAAACCCTGGATGAGGCGGTTGCCGCCGCCCTGTCAATGATTGAAGCGGATAAAACCATTCAGCCGGAAGACTCCGTCCTGTTCAAGCCGAACCTGCTCATACGGATTAAAAACGCCTGCACGGAAAGCGATTTTCTGGCGAGTACGGCCCGGTATGTCAAACAATACGCCACTGATCTTAAAGTAGGTGATTCGCCGGGACAATTCCGGCACCGGGCCAGATCGGTCATGAAGGCCGTGGGAATGGACGAGGTGGTAGAGGCGGAAGGCCTGGAATACGCCGAGTTCGAATCCGGCGGCATCCTGATTACCAATAACGAGGCCCGGCATATGCGGCACCAGCACATTGCCCGGCCGGTAATGGAAGCGGACTGCCTGATCAACCTCTGCCGGCCGAAATCACACATCGAGGCCGTTTACACCGGGGCCGTCAAAAACTACTGGGGCATTATCCCCGGCGGAGAAAAGGCCAACTGCCATCTTCTGGGCAAAAACCCGGAGCAATTCGGCGAGGTCCTGGTGGACAATTACCAGGCCCTGCTGAACCAGAACAAAAAACGGATTGTCGTCATGGATGCCCGGCGGTTCATGGAAGGACCGGGCGGCCCGGCCAACGGCTATATGCGCAAAGTCGGCCTGATCCTGGCCGGTTATGACGAAGTCGCCATCGACCTGGTCATGCTGGCTATTGGCGGCCGCGACGGCCTCAAGTCCGTGCCGCACCTGAGAGCCTGCCGAAAACGCCGGATCGGCTTGACCAGCCTGAACGACATAAATATTGTCGGTAAATCCATTGAAGCAGTCCGCCTGAAACGAAAAGTGGCCATCACCTCCAGCTTGACCGCCAATATCCTGAACAACTTCATCATTCGCACCCTGTCTTATAAAATGATGCGCCGCATGCCGGCTCTGCCTGACAAGGATGACTGCGTCATGTGCGGGGACTGCTTTCATATCTGTCCCAATAACGCCATTACCTGGCATAAAAACCAGCCGCCGGTCTTTAACCCTAAACGCTGCGTCAGCTGCCTGTGCTGCGTGGAATGCTGCCCGCAGCAGGCCCTGGTGGCCAAAGCCGCCGGCCTTTCCGGCCTGTTTTTAAAATATCCCCGGATAATAATACCTCCCGACAATCCCCCCGACAATAAACCGGACAATCACCCCGACAATCACCCGGACTAAGAGGAGTTACCATGTTTACCAGCTGGATCCCCTGGCGATGGATTATCAAAAGAGCCGCTCGCTCTTACGGCTTTATTGACCCCCTGGTGGTCCTGGCCCGTTTGCGCAAATTCAGCCAGCCCTCGGAATTTGAAGAACCCCTGGAGCTTTTACGGGCCGGTCTGGTCTTTCACGCCCGGGGGTTGGTCAACGCCAAGTCGATTCAACAGAACCTGGACTGGATCTGGCCGTACTGGGTGGAGCGCCAGTTCAACCCCTCC
>JAWOCW010000146.1:0-4064 GCA_046483615.1 Desulfosudaceae bacterium | reverse complement strand
CAGGCGGGGAGGCAGCCGGGGAGGCAGCCGGGGGCCTGACCAAAGAAATGATCAGGGCTCTCTGCCACCGCCATTACGGTCTGGGATCGGACGGCGTTTTGCTGGGACCGCGGCCGACCGCGGACGGTTTCGGCGTTCGCATCTTCAACCCCGACGGTAGTGAGGCTGAAAAAAGCGGTAACGGTCTGCGGATATTCGCCCGCTATCTCTGGGACACCCGGCGGGTTGGCGAAGCGCCTTTTACTATGAATACCCTGGGGGGAAAGGTTGACGCCCGGGTGTTGGATAAGGGGCGGCTGGTAGCGGTGGACATGGGCCGGGTTGATTTTGAGGCCGCCCGGATTCCGGTGGCGGGGCTGACCGGACCGGTGGTAAACCTGGAAAAAACCGTGGCCGGCCGGCGGATCAGGTACTGCGCCGCCACGGTGGGTAATCCCCATTGCCTGGTGCTGTGTGACGACATTTCCCGTGAGCTGGCCGAGGAGCTGGGCCCGATTCTGGAGACCGACCCGGCCTTCCCCAACCGGGCCAACGTGCAGTTCATGAAGATTATCGACCGGTCCACCGTGGCCATTGAGATATGGGAACGGGGCGCCGGTTATACCCTGGCCTGCGGCAGCGCCGCCAGCGTAGCCGCGGCCACCGCCCGGCGGCTGGATAAATGCGATTCGAAAATCGCGGTAATGATGCCGGGCGGCCGCCTGGACATGATGGTTAAGGACGATTATTCCGTCCGGCTGACCGGCCCGGTGGTGAAAATAGCCGCGGGTCACGTCTGCCGGTCCATGTTTGAAAGTTTCTCAGCGCAACCGGGAGTGTGAAAAAAAATATGGGAAAAACAATCGCTCAAAAAATATTTGACGCCCACCTGGTGGACAGCCCCGCCGGCGAGGTGCGGGTGATCCGGCTGGACAAGGTTTTCTGTCATGAAATCACCACCCCGGTGGCTATTCGCGACTTAATGGATCGCGGCAAGGACCGGGTCTATGATCCCGACCGGATCAAGGCCGTTATTGATCATGTTACCCCGGCCAAGGATTCCAAGACGGCTTTGCAGGGCAAGATCGTTCGGGACTGGGCCCGACGCCACCAGATCCGGGATTTTTTCGATATCGGCCGCAACGGTGTCTGCCATGCCCTTTTCCCGGAGCAGGGTTTTGTCCGGCCCGGCCAGACCATTATCATGGGAGATTCCCACACCTGCACCCACGGCGCCTTCGGGGCCTTTGCCGCCGGGGTAGGCACCACCGACCTGGAAGTGGGTATCCTCAAGGGAGTTTGCGCCCTGGAGTATCCCCGAACCATTCGGTACGAATTGACCGGGGAGCTGCCGGCGGGTGTTTACGCCAAGGACGTCATCCTGGCCGTGGTGGCCGAACTGGGCGTCAACGGCGCCACCAACCGGGTTATTGAATTCACCGGAGAAGCGGTGGCGGCCATGACCATGGACTCCCGCATGACCCTCTGCAACATGGCCATTGAAGCCGGAGCCACCTGCGGCATCTGTTATCCGGACATGACCACGGTGGAATACCTGTGGCCCTTTATCAAGGACGAAAACGATTCCAGAAAAGCCGCCCTGGCAAAGTTCCAGGAACTGGTTTCCGACGCCGACGCCGATTATGACGAGACGCGCCGGATGGATGTGTCCGGGTTGTCCCCCCGGATCACTTATGATTACAAGCCGGACCGCGTCCGGCCGGTCAGCGAGATGGCCGGCCGGCCCATAGACCAGGTTTATATCGGCTCCTGCACCAACGGCCGCCTGGAAGATCTGCGGGAAGCCGCCCGGGTCCTGGAGGGAAAAACCATCAGCGACTCCGTGCGGGGCATAGTCTCCCCGGCCACGCCCGGCGTTTACAAGCAGGCCCTGCAAGAAGGCCTTATCCAGGTTTTCATGGAGGCCGGCTTCTGCGTCACCAATCCCACCTGCGGAGCCTGCCTGGGAATGAGCAATGGCGTCCTGGCCGAAGGCGAGGTGTGCGTTTCCACCACCAATCGGAACTTTAACGGCCGCATGGGTAAAGGCGGCATGGTGCATCTGGCCAGTCCGGCCACTGCCGCCGCCAGCGCCCTGGCGGGTAATATAGAAAATTCAAATATTTACCAAAAAGGATAAACAGCATGAAAACATTCGGTGGCCGGGTATTGTTTCTGGACCGGGACGATATCAATACCGATGAGATCATTCCGGCCCGGTACCTGACGGAAGTATCCAAGCAGGCCCTGGCGCCTCATCTGATGGAAGACCTGGCCTTGGAAGGTTTTGATCCGGCCCTGGATATCGCCGGTCGGGGGGCCATTGTTACCCGGGCCAACTTCGGCTGCGGCTCTTCCCGGGAGCACGCCGCCTGGGCCCTGGAGGTGAACGACATCAACCTGGTGGTGGCGGAAAGTTTTTCCCGGATTTTCCGGCAGAACCTGTTCAACTGCGGCATGCTGGCGGTGCGGCTGGAGCCGGAAACGGTCACGGAGCTGTTTGAGAAGTTTACCGGACGGGATACCACGGTTGAGGTTGACCAGGATCGGTCGGTCCTGCTTTTTGCCTCCGGCGACAGCCGCCAAGAGGCCGCTTTTTCATTGTCGCCCTTTGATCGGGACCTGATTGAAGCCGGTGGCTGGGTGGAATATGCCGATGCCCGCTATTGATTATCAAGAACGATCAGCTGCAACGAGACATGCAGAAAACCAAGGCGTCGGCGCCGCGATCAAGCGGGGGTACGCACAGGCGCTCGAGGATGGCATTGACGTCGTGGCAGTGATGGACGGTGACGGACAGATGGACCCCGACCATCTCCATCGAATTATCGAGCCGGTCGTCGAAGGGCGAGCCGCCTACTCGAAGGGCAATCGACTTCACCGACAAGTTGACCATGCTGGAATGTCTCGATGGAGACTGTTTGGGAACGGCCTACTCACACTGTTGACGCGGGCAGCCAGCGGATACTGGGAAATGAGTGATCCACAGAACGGGTATACAGCTATCTCACGGGAAGCTCTCGAGACGATTCCATTTCAAACACTCTACGATCGGTATGGATTCACGAACGAGGTGTTGGTCCAATTGAACACGTATGATTTCACCATCGCAAACGTCACACACCCGGCTGTCTATGGAGATGAGGAGAGTCATATAGATTACACATCGTTTGTGCCTGTACTCTCTTGGTTGCTCTTTCAGCGGTTCTGCTGGCGGTTAAAAACCCGGTACGTCGTCAAAGAGTTCCATCCGATCGTGACGTACTATCCGCTCGGGATTGGCAGCATGATTGCTGGCGTTGCTGGTGGTATGTATATGCAAACGACATCTGGAGGTGGTTTTGTCGGTGCGATGGCAGCCCTTGCAGTCGTACTGCTCGGATTTTTGATGTTTAGTCTGGCCATCTTGTTTGACGTCGAAAGGAATTCCGGGAGCGTTGTGTCTGTCACTAACACCAATCCAACCTCGACTGCGGAGGTCGAAGATGTCACTTGGATTGAAAGCGATGATAAGACTGTAATTGGATCGGTTAACACCGGTTCTAGAACTATGTCGAATGAGAGTTTGCCAAACGAATCAGACGGCGGTGTGACCGAATGAAGCTTCTCTCTGTTGTCGGTGCCCGCCCCCAGTTTATTAAATCCCTTCCGGTGTCTGTGGCCCTTCGAGCAGCTCACGAGGAAGTGTTAGTCCACACCGGACAACATTACGACTACAATATGTCGGCGGTATTCTTCGAAGAACTTGATGTAGCCAAACCGGCGTACAATCTTGGAGTTGGATCCAGACCGCCTGGCGAACAGATAGGGGAAATGACGCGTAAGCTCGAGCCGATCGTTCGTGATGAAACACCGGACGTCGTTCTCGTCTACGGCGACACGAACTCGACGCTCGCTGCCGCAGTTGTCGGTGCACACTCTGACGCCTGTTTAGCGCACGTGGAAGCGGGTCTACGGAGTCACAAGCGAGCCATGCCAGAGGAGATAAACCGTGTTTTGACCGATCATGCTGCCGACCTCCTATTTGCGCCGACAACGGGCGCTGTCGAGAATCTACAGGCAGAAGGGCTCGCCGAGCGAACCTA
>JAWOCW010000106.1:0-4362 GCA_046483615.1 Desulfosudaceae bacterium | reverse complement strand
GTTTTATAAGCCTTTTTAGAATAATATAAAGCATCAGTTAAATTTTTGTGTTTTAACATTAAAAGTCCTATTGTAGCGTTAGCTTCATACGAGTCTGGGGATTTTTTAATAAAACTCCTGAAGCTTTTTAGTGCAAATTCCTCTTTTCCTATTTCCAATGTTTTTTTCGCATAAAACATAGTAAGTTTTTTTTCAAAATTTTGAGGAACTGAAAATAGGAATAATATAATAATAAATAATATGTTTAATGAAATATATGATAATAGAATTGTATTATTATTAAAACTTTCTGACTTTTTATCAATCAAAATTATTTTGCGGTAATTGTGAAGAACAAAAATTAAAAAACCAATATAGAGAATCAATTCTAATGTTTCTCCGAAAACAAAGGGTGATGTGAAAAAGTTAGTATTGATTGCTTGTGCGTCATAAAACGAAGTATAAGAAAAAAAATGCGCGCTGTATATTAAGAAAGGAAGAAAATATGGTATTAACAAATAGCTTGGGAAAGAGAATGAAGTGAGGGCGTTTTTGTATTTTTCAGGGATAAATAGTCGAAAAACCGACCATGTAGCAAAAAAAAGATGAGCAATAAAAAAAGGAATAAAAAGACCACTAAGATTATGTATATTTAGTTCATTTCGTGGGTTATTTTGAATAAAAAAGCCGGGTTTGTCTATATTCAAAATTCTTTGCCCCCAACTTATTTCTTCCATACCAATGACAAAAAACATGATTGATAATATAATGTAAGTCAAACATATCTGTATTTCTTTTAATCGATAAGATTTAACTGAAATCGCAATAGTTAAAAATACTATTATGATGCAAATAATTACTTGTAAATATTCTATAACTCCATCTTCGAAAAACATATGGCTGGTTTTTATCGGAAATAATTTTTTCAATAAAATTATAATACCAATGAAAAATATCGGAAATAAAAAGACGGCAATCCGACAGAGAATTTTTTTTGCATTTTTATTCATATAAATAAAATTTTGTCTGATTAGGTTTTTTTGCCTATAACCGTTGATACCTTTCCCGGTGCATGGAAAAGATCGTTATATAGCCTGTTTGATGAATTCCCGACGGGTTGTCATGATGGTACGTCATCCCTTTGTCAGATATCCGATAAATCCCCGGATACTGTTTTCCATGAAGAAGCGTTCACGCCTGAAAACGGCGGGTGAGGCGCCTTTGAGCCCCTCCAGGAGGCGATCTTCCGCCATGAGCTGGTCCGCGCAGAAGCTGATGACAGCTTCGTCCGGTGAAGTCTGATCGATTTTTTTTTGAATGGACGTTTCCCAGGCGAATAACTGATCCTTGTGCGCTTCCAGCAGATTCGCGGCGTCGGGCTTACAGGCCGTGTGACCGTAACAGATCATTTCCGGTTCCGCGGCCAGCAGGCGGTCGAGGCTGGCTATTGATGTCTCCAGGTCAAAGCGGGGCGGGGTGGCCGGACGGAGATATTCCTGGTTTCCCTCAAAATCAAGGTTAACGCCCCCGGCTTCGCCGGCGAACAGAATTCCGTCCGGAGTCAGGTAGCTGACGTGATGGGGGGCGTGTCCCGGGGTGAACAGTGGGGTGACAGTGGCGGCGGATAAGTCCTCAAGGCTCAGCAGTTGTTTTTCCGGCACCGGTGAAATGGGTCCGTAGGCCCGGCCGACCTCGCCCAGGGTTTTGAGGGTGCCCTGCCACAATTTTTCCGGATTGATCAGGTGGGGCAGGGCGGACCGGTGACAGACCACCGGGGTTTCGGGAAAGGCGGCCGCGATTTCACCGATGCCGCCGGCATGATCAATATGGATGTGAGTCAGGAGAATGTAATCCAGGCGGCTGAGGCCGATTTCCTCCAGCGCCGCCAACAGGTCCGGGCTGGTCACCGCCGGACCGGGATCCACGAGGAAGGTCTCCTCCCCGCTTAGCACCCAGGAACAGACGAACTCCTGGAAGCCGTCCTGGGGCGTGTTCAGGGTGACGCGCCGGAGGGCGTCCGAGAATCTGGTAATACGATAGGTCATGAAATATCCGGGTGGAGACCTTTGACCGCCGCTTTTATGAAATATAGGGCATCAGCGCCCATTGAATAGTCCAGCCACCGGGATCGACCTTGTCCAGGCAGACAATGCCGCTGTTCTGAAAAACGATCACCGGAATATCGGCGTTACCGGTCACCAGCCAGGCCGTCAGGCGGCTTAAAAAGGGCAGATGGCTGACCAGCATGATATTGCCGTCGGGAGACAGGGAGTCGGCCACGGGAAGGATGTCATCCATGGGTTTCAACCCCTTTATCTCTTCGAGTCCTTGTCCCGGATTGAGAACATCTTTGAAAATGGCGGCGGTCTCCCGGGCTCTTTTTTTAGTACTGTGCTGAATGATTGATACCGGCACCTGGTAGCCTCCGGCTACTTCGGCCAGGCGTCGGGTATCGGCCCGGCCCGTGTCCGAAAGGCCCTGTTCGGGATCTTCATCCTTGGGCAGGCTGTGTCCATGCCGGACCAGGTAAAGGGACATGATGGTACCTCCGTGAAATATCCGGGTTAAGATTATATTTTTATTGAACTTCGTCCTTATCCTGGTCGAGCAGGCGGTTGTGATACCAGGCGATGCCGATGCACCAGGCCAGTCCGCCGTAAAGCAGCGCGAATCCGGCAATCAGCATGATAATGGCGGTGTATTCCATTAAAGCACCTCCCGTTCAGTTCGTTGATTCAAATCAGACAATATCATAAGCTTTATCATTGGCGGTTTTCGACACTGTTAACAGGGTGGCGGTGGCGGTAATGACCACGATCACTCCCACCCCGATGACAAGCACGGCTGATAAGGGATAATCGCCATAAGGGACGCGGATCTCCTTGATAAAGGAGATGATCAGGATAGCTCCCAGCACCAGCGGGGTAAAAAACTTTATCAGGATGGTAAAGACGGGGCCGACTTTGATTTCCGCGGTCCGGTTGACTTCTTCGGTAAAACGCCGGGCGCCGAAGATCCAGCCCACGGCGACGCATTCCAGGATGGCTACCAGGGTAATGACATAGGCCATCAGGAAATGATCGATGATGTCCAGCCAGTAGAGGCCGGCGCTGGTGGCCAGGGGCAGGCCGGCCAGAAAACTTAAGACCGCCGTGATGGTGGTGGCCACGGGCCGGGAAAAGTCGAACTTGTCCGCCAGGGCGGCGCTGACAGTTTCCAGCAGGCTGAAGGCCGAATCAACTCCCAGCAGCAGCAGCACCACAAAGAAGAGCAATCCGAAAAAATTAACCCAGACCGGCAGCTTGGCCAGGGCGGCCGGATAGACCACAAAAGCCAGGCCGGGACCGCTGGCTTCGGCCACTTCCGCCATGGGGGTGTTGGTGGCCACGGCAAAGTATCCCAGCACGCTGAACACGGCCAGGCCGGCCAGAAAACTGAAACAGCAGTTGGCAAAAGAGGTGATGGCCGCGGAATTGGGCAGTTCGGTATCCCGGGGCATGAACGAGGAGTAGGCGATCATGGTACCGAACCCCAGGGAGAGGGAAAAGAAAATCTGGCCGTAGGCCGCCAGCCAGACCTGGGGGTTGGCCAGCTGGCGCCAGTCCGGGGCCAGGTAATAGTTCAGGCCTTCGGCGCTGCCATCCAGGGTTACCCCCCGTACCAGGAGCAGCAGCACCAGGATAACGGGGAAGGGCACCGTGAACAGCAGAATTTTGCCGATGCTGGTCAGGCCGCTTTTAATGATGGCCCAGATGACTATCCAGGTGACCAGCAATCCCAGTAAAAGGTGCCAGTGCAGGGTTTCAAACTGCCAGGGGCCGTCGGAAAGGCGCAGGATGTCGGTTTGGAAATGTTCCCGGCTGGTGGCAATGTCCGCTCCCCACTGGCTGATACTGGTGATGTCGAACAGGAAGTTCCAGGTCCAGCCCAGGATCATGCAGTAATAGATATTGATGAACAGGGCGCTGAGAATAGCGAACCAGCCCACAAAGCGCAGGGGCTTTTTGATTTTTCCCAGGGCGATGTGGGCCGATCCCTGGGTGCGGATACCCAGGCCGTATTCGATTATCATCAGGGGGATGCCGGCGGTGAGCAGGGCGATGAAAAAGGGAATCAGAAAGGCCCCGCCCCCGTTCTGGGCGGCGATATAGGGGAAACGCCACATGTTTCCCAGGCCGATGGCCGATCCCACCGCCGCCATGATAAAGATCGACCGGTTCTTCCAGTGTTCTCTTTCTTTCATGTTGCCGCTCCTGTTTCGATTGTCCCGCTCGTATTGTGAAAATTATGGTATAAAAGAATTTATTGGCGTTTACCTTAATCAAGAACTGGTGTAAAATCAACAGGAAATATATCAACCGGACCGGACTTACGGCCGGCCGC
>JAWOCW010000054.1:0-20673 GCA_046483615.1 Desulfosudaceae bacterium | reverse complement strand
AACGAGGCCTTTGCCTCCCAGGCCATCGGCTGCATGCTGGAACTGGGCATCGACATCGAAAAACCGAACCAGCTCGGCAGCGCCATTTCCCTGGGGCATCCCATCGGCTGCACCGGCGCTCGCCAGATGGTCACCACCATTCACGACATGAAACGCCAGGATCATCAGACCGGCCTGGTGACCATGTGTATCGGTGGTGGTATGGGCATGGCCATGGTCGTAGAGCGGGTGGCCTGATTAATTTAGACAATATATAAAAGGAGGAAAATATGACTATTCCCAGAATCATCGGCATCCTGATTTTTTTTGGCGTTCCCGCCATTATCGGCGGCGGTCTTGTTTATCATTTCATGGAAAGTTACCCGGCGGTGTTTACCTTTGAGTTCATCCTGCTGATCGCCGCCGGCGGTTTTGTCGGCCGGTAACTGCCGGCCCGTCCGGACTGAATCTTTCAGACACAATAATTTTACGGTGGCTGCCGCTGGCCGGCCTCCTTCTTTTTTATAAAATTATTGTCAACTATCCGGATTCGTTTTCGCCGGGACAATTATGACGGGAAGTCGGCCGAAACAGGCTGTCTTCCGGTAAAGGTACCAATATTATGGGAGAGACCCCGATTCACAGTGAATCAATAAGCATCAAAAAAGAGATGCAACAGTCCTACCTGGATTACGCCATGAGCGTTATCATCGGCAGGGCCCTGCCGGACGTGCGTGACGGGCTGAAACCGGTCCACCGGCGCATCCTCTTTGCCATGCACGAGCTGAAAAACGACTGGAACAAGCCCTATAAAAAATCAGCCCGCGTGGTCGGTGACGTTATCGGTAAATACCATCCCCATGGCGACTCGGCGGTCTATGACGCCATTGTCCGCCTGGCCCAGGATTTTTCCATGCGCTACATGCTGGTGGACGGCCAGGGCAACTTCGGCTCGGTTGACGGCGATTCCCCGGCAGCCATGCGATACACCGAAGTGCGCATGGCCAAATTATCCCACCAGATGTTGCAGGATATCGATAAAAACACGGTTGATTTTTTCAATAACTACGATGAAAGCCTGCAAGAACCGGCGGTTCTGCCCTCCCGGGTGCCCGCCCTCCTGGTTAACGGTTCAGCGGGAATCGCCGTGGGTATGGCCACCAATATTCCGCCGCACAACCTGGGCGAGGTCTGCGACGCCATCACCGCCCTGATCGATGATCCCGACATCACCGTGGACGGGTTGATGTCTTTCATTCCCGGGCCTGATTTTCCCACCTACGGCATTATCCACGGCGGCCAGGGCATTTACGACGCCTATGCCACCGGCCGGGGCAGCATCAAGATCCGCGGCGAAGTAGCGGTGGAAAAAGACAAGAAGGGCAATGACGAAACCATCGTTATCACGGAATTGCCCTACCAGGTCAACAAGGCCCGACTCATTGAAAAGATTGCCGACCTGGTTAAAAACAAGGTCATTGAAGGCATCCGTTATGTCCGTGACGAATCCGACAAAGAAGGCATGCGCATCGCCATCGGGCTTAAACGGCAGCAATTTGCCGAAGTAATAGTCAACCAGCTCTACAAGCACACCCGGCTGCAGCACAGTTTCGGTATCAACCTGCTGGCAGTGGTCAACAACCGCCCGGAGGTGCTGACCTTAAAAGAAATTTTTGAATATTTCATTCTTCACCGCAAGGAAATCATCATCCGCCGGACCCGGTTCGACCTGAAAAAAGCGGAAGACCGGGCCCATATTTTAGAAGGCTTGAAAACCGCCATTGACAACCTGGACGAAGTGGTCGCCCTGATCCGCCGGGCCTCGTCCCCGGCCGAAGCCAAGGCCGGGCTGATCCAGCGCTTCGAATTGACGGCGGTGCAGGCCCAGGCCATCCTGGACATGCGTCTCCAGAAACTGACCGGCCTGGAACGGGACAAGATCATTACCGAGTACCAGGAAATACTCAAACAGATTGCCTACTACCGGGAAATACTGGCCAGTGAAAAAATGGTCCTGGATCTGATCAAGGAGGAATTGTCCGAGCTGAAAGACAACTTCAACGATGAACGCCGCACCCGCATTATCGGCGAAGCCTCCCGGGAGATCAATCTCGAGGACATGATCGTGGAAGAGGACATGGTGGTAACGGTTTCCCGCAGCGGCTACATCAAAAGAAACCCCATCAGCCTCTACAAAAAACAGCTCCGCGGCGGAAAAGGCAAGACCGCCATGGGCACCAAGGAAGATGACTTCGTCGACCGCCTCTTTATCGCTTCCACCCACCACACCTTTCTCTTTTTCACCAACCGGGGCAAGGTCTACTGGCGCAAAGTCTATGAGATACCGCAGGCCGGACGAGCCAGCCGCGGCTCCGCCCTGGTCAACCTGCTGGAGCTGGAGGAAGGCGAAATGCTGGCCACCGTTCTGAACGTGCCGGACTTCGAGCCGGGGTACTACATTCTCATGGCTACCCGCAACGGCATGGTCAAGAAAACCGACCTGATGGCCTACAGCCGCCCCCGTACCGGCGGAATTATCGCCCTGGGACTGGCTGATGACGACGAGCTCATCGCCGCCCGCATCACCGACGGCTCCTGGAACGTCTTTCTCGGCGCCGCCGGCGGCAAGTCCGTCCGCTTCCTGGAAACCGACGTCCGGCCCACCGGCCGGATTTCCCGGGGAGTCCGGGGCATGCGCCTGGACTCCGGCGACCGGCTGGTCGGCATGGAAGTGTTAAGTCACGGCAAGACCCTGCTGACCATCACTGAAAACGGTTACGGCAAACGCACCTCCATTGATGAATATCCCATCAAGAAACGGGGCGGCAAGGGCATTATCACCATCAAAACCAGTGCCCGCAACGGCATGGTGGTGGGCATCCTGCTGGTGGAAGATGACGATGAAGCCATGATCATGACCGATGCCGGCAAAATCATCCGGATCTCCATGAGAAGCATTTCGGTCATCAGCCGCAATACCCAGGGAGTCCGGCTGATCGGCCTGGATGAGGACGAGTCGGTCACCGGCGTAGCCAGGCTGGCCGAGGAAAAAGAGACCGACGACGACCAGGATGAGGTCTTGGCCGCGGACATGACCTCGGGCCCGGACGGAGAGGACCATGACTAAGGATATCGAAACCGTTAAAATCGGAGTCGTCGGAGCCGGAAGCTGGGGCACGGCCCTGGCTCACCTTCTGGCCGGAAAAGGCCTCAACCCGATGCTCTGGGCCTATGAAGCCGAGTTGTGCGACCAGATCGGCGAAAACCGGGAAAACCGGCTTTATCTGCCGGACATTAAGCTGGCCCCGGGCATCGCCGTCTCCACCGACCTGGCCACGGTTGTCTCCGAAAAGGACGTCGTTCTGATGGTAGTTCCCTCCCATCTCATGCGAACGGTCTCCGAGCAGATGAACGGCTGCCTGTCCGAGGAGACCATTGTCGTTACCGCCTCCAAGGGCATAGAAAACAAAACCCATTTAACCATGACCGGAGTGCTGGCAGAAACCCTGCCGTCGGTTGGCCCGGATTACCTGGCCGCCATTTCCGGACCCAGTTTCGCCCGGGAAGTAGCCACCGACATCCCCACGGCGGTGACCGTGGCCGCCCGCGACGCCGAAACAGGCCGGTTCCTGCAGCAGGTTTTTTCAGCGCCCGTTTTCCGGGTTTACACTCATAATGATATTATCGGCGTGGAACTGGGCGGCGCCCTGAAAAACGTCATCGCCCTGGCTTCCGGTATTATCGACGGGCTGGGCCTTGGCCTCAACACCCGCGCCGCCATGATCACCCGCGGCCTGGCGGAAATCCGCCGGGCCGGTATCGCCCTGGGCGCCGACCCGCACACCTTTTCCGGCCTGGCCGGCGTGGGGGATCTGCTGCTGACCTGTACCGGCAATCTCAGCCGGAACTACACCGTCGGCAAAAAACTGGGCCAGGGCATGACCATCGACGAAATCCTGTCGGAAATGCGCATGGTGGCCGAAGGGGTCAAAACTACCAAATCGGTTTACAACCTGTCCCGCAAGCTGGGCGTGGAAATGCCCATCTGCAACGAAGTCTACGCCGTTATTTACGAAGGTGTTTCCGCCCGGGACGCTGTTTTCCGGCTGATGACCAGAACGCTCAAGGACGAGATCGACCAGGAAGTCAAGAACCCGTATTAAGGATAAGCCATGAGGGCGACTCCAGCACACAAGGGAACGGGACACAGGCAACGACTGCGGGAAAAATTTTTGAAAGCCGGCCTGGATGGTTTTCACGATTACGAGATCATTGAATTGCTGCTGACGATCGGGACCCCGGTTAAAGACTGCAAAGAACCAGCCAAGGCGGCCCTGCGGGAATTTCAATCCCTGCAGGGGGTGCTGGAGGCCTCCAGCGAGGACCTTTGCCGGGTCAGGGGCATCGGCCCCACCAACGTGTTCGGCCTGAAGCTGATCAAGGCCGTGGCTGACCGGTATCTGGAAAAAAAGATAATTGAGCGGCCCCTGATCAGCAATTCCCGGGAACTGCTGGACTATCTCAACCACACCATCCGGGACAAAGGCCGGGAAGTATTTTTGGGAATTTTTTTAGACGCCAAAAACCGGGTTCTGGCGGTGGAGACCCTGTCCCGCGGCACCCTGACCCAGAGTTCGGTTTACCCCCGGGAAGTTGTCCGACGGGCCTTGGCCAGGCAGGCCGCGGCCGTTATCTTCTGCCACAACCATCCCTCGGGCGAACCGGATCCCTCGGCGGAAGATACCGCCCTGACCCGGCGCCTGCTGAACGCCTGTCGCCTGATGGGCATCACCGTTCATGAACATATTATTATCGCGGCCAGGGGGCATTACAGTTTCGCGGATAACGGCTTCATCGCCCGCCTTAACCGGGAGTTTGAAGCCGGCGAACAGACGTGACCACCCCGCCGACGAACAGGATGAAACGCGATCATGTCGGATGACATTTCACCCAAGCCCTGCTTTGGCATACTCGACCGGGTTTTCCCCATGCAGCCGGACGGCCTGCGGGAGACGCCGGCGGAATGCCTGGCCTGCCCCCAGAAGACCGCCTGTTTGAAAAAAGCCATCAACAGCCGGCAGGGTCTGCAATTGACCGAAGAAAAAGTTGATCGGGCCTATGCTTCCGGCAACATGGGATTCCTGGAACGGTGGGCTAAACGCAAATCCATTCACCAGAAAAAATCATCGGGGCGTCGCCGCGATCTCTGATCTGCTGGCGGCGCGCGCCGGAAAGGGGGCTGCTCCATGAGACCACTTGAAAAGATTGACGTTGCCGGTAAAACCGTGCTGGTACGGGTAGACTTCAACGTGCCTTTAAACGAGGAACAGAAGATAACCGACGATACCCGCGTCCGATTCGTGTTGCCGACCCTGCGCCACCTGATCGACCAGGACGCCGCCATTGTGCTGGCCTCGCACCTGGGCCGTCCCAAGGGTCAACCCGCGCCCGAGCTCAGCCTGAAACCAGTGGCCGAGCACCTGTCCCGACTGCTGGAACGCCCGGTCACCATGGCCACCGACTGTGTCGGAGCCGCCACCGCCGAACAGGTCAGCCGCCTGGGAAAAGGAGAGGTTCTTCTGCTGGAGAACCTGCGGTTTCACGCCGGCGAAAAAAACAACGACGATGAGTTCGCCGCCGCCCTGGCGGAGAACATCGATGTTTACGTCAACGACGCCTTTGCCGTCTCCCATCGGGAACACGCCTCGGTAGTGGCTGTTACCCGGCACGTTCCGGTCCGCGCGGCCGGTTTTCTGCTGACCAAAGAGATAAAAGCCTTTAACGACGCCATGGCCGATCCCGTCCGGCCCCTGGTGGCCATCATCGGCGGCGCCAAAGTTTCTTCCAAGCTGGCCGCTCTGTATAACATGCTCAACCGCGTCAACAAGCTCATCATCGGCGGCGCCATGGCCAACACCTTCTTAAAAGCCCGGGGCACCGGAGTGGGGCAATCAAAAGTGGAAAGCGACCTGCTGGACGAAGCCGTCACCATCATGACGGCGGCCCGGGACAAGAACATCGACCTGCTTTTGCCGGTGGACGTGGCCGCCGCCGAAAAAGTAGCCGCCGACGCCCCTTTCCAGTATGTGGCCATCGAAGAGATTCCCGACCAGGCCATGGCCCTGGACATCGGTCCGGACAGCGTGCGGCAGTTCGCCGCGGTGATTAATGAAGCCAAGACCATTATCTGGAACGGTCCCATGGGTATTTTCGAGATGGAGGCCTTTGCCGCCGGCACCCGCGGCATTGCCCGGGCCGTGGCCGAATCCGAGGCCTTTTCCGTGATTGGCGGCGGCGATACGGTTTCGGCAGTCCAGGCCTGCGGAAAAACCGCAAGCATGTCCTATATCTCCACCGGCGGCGGGGCCTTTTTAATGCTGATGGAAGGAAAAACTTTGCCGGGCGTGGCCGCGCTGGAGGATTAACCCGGATATTTCACGTGAAATATTCGGGTTAAAAAAGACCGCAAAAAGAAAAGGGAACAGCTTGCTTTATGGAAATTGATATGTTAACTTGTTGAAATAGTGCTAAAACAATCAACGGGAGCGGCGATGTTTCACTGGCGGGCCAGGGAAGAGCTTAGCGCGGAAGAAAGACTGCGGCGTTCATATTACGAACTTCTCCGGGATGATATGGATCAATTCATTCTTGAACACGCCCTGATCGACTCTTACAAAAATTTCGCGCGCCGGGAAGAACCCTTTCCCTTTATCGCCAAAAAAGAGCTGAAGCCCCGGGCGCAGCTTCCCAAGATTGAATATGAGCTGCACAACTCTTTTCTGGTGCTGTTTGTGGAAGACGTTATCCCCGACACTTTCAAAAAACATATCCGGTTTTTTGACGTCAACAAGATCACCAAGACCAACCTGATGCGTTCCAAGTCTTTACCCCTGACCGATGATTTTGACCGCACCCAGAAATACCTGGAAGACATCCGGTTTTTCAATTTCTTAAAAGACCTGCTGCCCCTGGATTACGCCTTGCTGGTGCAGCGCGACCCGTCCAGTGTCGCCCACGACCGTTACGCCGTAACCCACTTTCACGTCCGGATCGACTGGCCGGTGGCCGCCGCCGCCGAAGACCTGGGAAGGTTTCTGCGCTATATTTCCAAGGATCTTTATGAAAAAGGCGACAAGTACGCCGAAAGCCTGCAAAAAAAACTGTTTGAATATTACGGATTTCCCTTCATGATCGGGGGCCGGCGGACGGCCGCCCTGGTGGCCGCCCAGTATCTCAAACAACTGCCCTGCATCAGCACGGTTTACGCCGCCAGCAGCGAAGGCCGGATGCTGACGCGCATTTCCGAACGGGGCGTCTCCAAAGCCACCCTGGTCAAACTGACCAAGAACGAGATGTCGGGACTGGCTAATGACAACGATTTAACCTTAAAAGAGATCCATGAAAATTACCTGATTGCCACCGAGAACCGGGAGGGAGTCTGCATGCTCCAGGTACTTTACCATGAAACGGAACACGCCCGGGTTCCTTCCGACGGCAAACTGCGCACCCTCAACCCGGCCACCCCCTGGCTGACCGTGGGCTACCAGTACATCCTGCCGACCTCGAATCACGGCCCGAAACGAAAATATCCCCCTTTGCCGATCAACCTGATTTACGCCGACACCAAGAGCTGATCGCTTTTACCAAAAGCCTGTTTTAAAATGCCGACTGATATGCCTCCTTTTCAACCCTCCGCCAGCCAGGAAAAACGCGCCGGTGAGCAAGACTCTCTCCAGGAGATGCTGGCCTTTGACCGGGCCCATATCTGGCATCCTTATACCTCCATGTCAAATCCGCTGCCGGTTTTCCCAGTGGCTTCCGCCCATGGCTGCCGCCTGGTTTTAGAAGACGGCCGGGAACTGATCGACGGCATGGCCTCCTGGTGGACGGCCATCCACGGTTACAATCATCCCGAGCTGAACCGGGCCGTGACCGGGCAGACGGAGCGAATGGCCCATGTCATGTTCGGCGGCCTGACCCACCGGCCGGCCGTGGACCTGTGCCGTCTCCTGATTGACATCACGCCGGCCGGGCTGGAGCACGTCTTTTTAGCCGATTCCGGATCAGTGGCGGTGGAAGTATCCCTTAAGATGGCCCTGCAATACTGGTATTCCCGGGGAAAACCCCGCAAAAACAGCCTGCTGACCATCCGTTCCGGCTATCACGGCGATACCTTCGGCGCCATGGCTGTTTGCGATCCGGTCAAGGGCATGCATCAACTGTTCCGCGGCATTCTTCCCCGACACTATTTCGCGGATGCCCCGCCCTGCCCCTTTGAGGCTCCCTGCGGCGAGGCCGATATCCAGAGCCTGGCCGAGCTGCTCCGCGATCATCATCAGGACCTGGCGGCGCTTATCCTGGAACCGATTGTCCAGGGAGCCGGGGGCATGCGTTTTTATTCACCGCAATACCTGGCCCGGGCCCGCGCCCTGTGCGACCAATACGAGGTTCTGCTGATCTGCGACGAAATCGCCACCGGTTTTGGTCGGACCGGTCCGCTGTTCGCCTGCCAGCACGCCGATGTTGCCCCGGATATTCTCTGCCTGGGCAAAGCCCTCACCGGCGGATATATGACCCTGGCCGCGGTCCTGGCCTCCGGACAGGTAGCCCACGGCATTTCTTCGGGCGAGCCCGGGGTGTTCATGCACGGCCCCACTTTCATGGGCAATCCCCTGGCCTGCGCCGTGGCCCTGGCCAGCGTCAACCTGTTGCTGACAAGCGACCACCAGGAATCAGTCGCGGCCATTGAGCGGCAGATGAAGACCGAGCTGGAGCCTTGCCGGAATATGCCCGGCGTGGCCGACGTCAGGGTGCTGGGCTCCATCGGGGTAGTGGAAATGAAAGCTCCCCTGGACATGGCCGCGGTTCAGCGGCAACTGGTCGATCAAGGCGTCTGGATTCGCCCCTTTGGCGAACTGCTCTATATCATGCCGCCCTATATCATCCAGCCGGCGGAGCTGTCGCGACTGACCGCCGCCATGAGGGAGGTGGCCTCTACGGCCGCGGACGGCCAATGAAAGACAAATTTCAATTCATTGAGGCGGAATTCGACCGCCGCCGTCGATCCGGCCAGGTCCGTCAACTGCGGCCGGTCATTCCGGCAGAAGGCGCCGCTGTTGAGATAAACGGCCGCCGCCTGATAAACTTCTGTTCCAATGACTACCTGGGCCTGTCCCGTCATCCCCTGCTCCGGGAACGCGCCGCGGCTTTCATGGAGGAATACGGCGCCGGCGCCACCGCTTCCCGGCTTATCTGCGGCGACTATGCCGGTATCGGCCGGGTGGAGAAAAAACTGGCCGACGCCAAACAGACCGAAAGCGCCCTGCTCTTTCCCACCGGCTACCAGGCCAACGCCACCCTGCTGCCGACGCTGGCCGACAGGAACGCCCTGATCCTCTCCGACCGTTTGAATCATAACAGCATCATCGCCGGCTGCCGCCTGGCCCGCTGCGCCGTCCAGCCATACGCCCATAACGACATGGCCGACCTGGAACGGCGGCTTCAGGCCATCCGGCCGGATGATTACTCCCGAATTATCATTGTTACCGAAACCGTCTTTTCCATGGACGGCGATATCTGCCGGCTGGATGACCTCATCGCCCTGGCCGGACGGTTCGAGGCGATCCTGGTCGTGGACGAGGCTCACGCCACCGGCGTGATCGGCCAGGACGGCCTGGGCCTGACTCGCGGCAAAGCGGTTGACGTGGTCATGGGCACTTTCGGCAAGGGCTGCGGCAGCTTCGGGGCCTATATCGCCGGTTCGGAAAAACTCCGCCAATACCTGGTCAATTGCTGCCCCGGCTTTATTTACACCACCGCTCCGCCGCCGGCCGTCGTCGGCGCCATGGAAGCCGCCCTGGAACTTATCCCGGAGATGGACGAAGAGCGCCGGCATCTCCACCAAATGGCCGACCGTCTGCGGACGGCCCTGAAAAGCGCCGGCTTTGACACCGGTCTTTCCGCCAGCCAGATAGTACCGGTGATTATCGGGCAAGAGGACCAAACCCTGGACTTGTCCCGATACCTGGAGCAACGGAACTTCCTGGCGGTGGCCATCCGGCCGCCCACGGTTCCGCCGGGCCAATCCCGAATCCGTGTTTCTTTAGCGGCGCCGCACACCCTCTTTGAGGTGGAGGCCCTGGCCGCGGCCCTGCTGGAATGGAGGCAGAAATGACCCGGGCCATGACCGCCGCCGATTTTCCGCCCCGCCTGTTCATCACCGGCACCGATACCGGTATCGGCAAAACAGTAGTGGCGGCGATTCTTCTGGCCGGGCTGGGTGGTTATTACTGGAAACCCGTCCAAAGCGGCCTGGACGAGATGACCGACACGGACTGGCTCCGGCACAAGACCGCCCTGCCGGAAGAACATTTTTTCGCGGAAGGTTATCGCCTGCCCCGGCCGGCCTCGCCCCACCTGGCCGCGGCCAGCGCCGGCCTGAACATAGAGCTTGATCAATTGACTCCACCGGCCGCGCCGGCCGGGGCCACCCTGCTCATTGAAGGAGCCGGCGGCGTCATGGTGCCGCTTAACCAGACCCGCCTGATGACCGACCTGATTAAAAAAACGGCCGCCCCGGCCCTGGTGGTAGCGCCGGACCGGCTGGGCATGATCAACCACACCCTGTTGACCGTGACCCACCTGCGTCATCTCGGCATACCCGTCTTCGGCGTGGTGATTAACGGTAATCACGGCCTTGATAACAGGCAGGCGGTGGCGACCTTCGGCCAAGTGCCGGTGCTGGCTCAAATCGAGCGCATGCCGGAGATTACCCCCCTGGCCCTGGCCGATCAGTTTGGCCGCTTTAAAAAAGAAGATTAACCAGCCAAGGAAACACCAACATGACCGACAGGGCTGAAAAAAGAAGCCGCTACCTGGATTATGCCCGGCGTATAATCGCGGGCGAGCGCCCCGACCAGGAAATTTACCGCGACTTGATCAACCTTCCGGACCAGGACGCCTTTTTGCTTTGCCCGGGCGCGGATATGCTGCGGGAACATTACTTCGGCCGGACCGTGCACCTGTGCGTTATCTGCAATGGTAAATCCGGGCGCTGCAGCGAGGATTGCTCCTTCTGCTCCCAGTCCGTCCACAGCCGGACCGGCATCAACGAATACCCCCTCATGAGCCAGGCCGACCTGACCGCCGCCGGCCGCCGCCTGGAAGACACCCCCGTCAACAGGTTTTCCGTGGTTACCAGCGGCAAAGGCCTGCCCGAAGAGGAAGTCCGCCAGGTAGCCGGGGCCCTGGCCCGCCTGGACGGCGACAAAATCGGCACCTGCGCCAGCCTGGGCATCCTGTCCGAAGAAGAACTGCGACTGCTGAAGGAATCCGGTGTTTCGACCTATCATCACAACCTGGAAACCGCCGCCAGCATGTTCGGGCAGATGTGCACCACCCATAACTACCAGGAACGCCTGGACACTGTTCAGGCGGCCCGGCGGGCCGGCCTGTCGGTCTGCTGCGGCGGCGTCTTCGGCCTGGGTGAAACCGAGGAGCAGATAGTCGAACTGGCCCTGGCCTTGAAAAAACTGGAGGTGGACTCCGTGCCGGTTAATTTTCTGGTGCCCATCGAGGGCACCCCGGCCGGCGGCCAATCATCCCTGAATCCCCTGAAATGCTTGAAAATCATTTCTTTTTTAAGATATGTTCTGCCGGACCGGGAGATCATCATCTGCGGCGGACGGGATCACAACCTGCGAGAGCTTCATCCCTTTATCTTTTATGCCGGTGCCAGCGGTATCATGACCGGTGACTACCTGACCACCCGGGGACGCTGCCTGGACGATGACCTGGCCCTGCTGGATTTGCTGCGAATGTCGCCCCGGCAAGGCTGATCGGGGCAGCCCCCCTGATAACACCTGAATTGAGTTGACTTTTTTTCACATTTTGCAAAAATGGCCGGTGAGATCAGGCACTGGCCTTTATTTGACTAACCCGGGGTTCCACAAGGAGGAAACAAGCCATGAGCGACCAATCACTCCATGCTCAATTTGCCAACAAGATGATGCAACCTGATTCTGTTTACATCCCCAAAATACTCGATTACATGACTTCCGATCGCCAGATGGAA
Organism: Desulfosudaceae bacterium; assembly: GCA_046483615.1. GTDB lineage: Bacteria > Desulfobacterota > Desulfobacteria > Desulfobacterales > Desulfosudaceae > CAYTQK01. Next base: position 8,621 of record JAWOCW010000054.1, on the reverse strand, counting down.
ATGCTTTTTGCCATGCCCGCCACCGTGCCCGAGCTGGCCGAAAAATTCGGTATCTCCGAGGCTGAAGCCCAGTCGGAAATCGATGATCTTTTCCGAAAAGGGCTGGCGTTCGGAAAGGAAAAACCCCAGGGCAAGGTCTGGCGCGGCCCCATGCACATCGCCCAGCTTCACGACGCCACCATCGTCTGGCCCGAGGCCACCGAAGAATTTTACGAGCTGTGGCGGCTGTACATGGAAGAAGAATGGCCGCGACTGGCCCCCGGCCTGGCCTCCATCATGCCGCGACCGTTCACCCGGGTTATCCCGGTGGAAAAATCCCTGGACGTCGGCAAGGCCCAGGTGCTGGCTCCGGAAAATGTTCGCCAGATCATAGATGAGGCCGAAAAAATAGCGGTTACCAAATGCACCTGCCGGCTGACCATGAAAAAATGCGACGCCCCCATCGAGGTCTGCCTGCAGATCAACAAGGGCGCCCAATACACCATCGATCGCGGCTCCGGACGGGAGGTCACCCCCGAGGAGGCTCACCAGATCATAACCGACACGGAAGAAGCCGGCCTGGTCCACGTCACCATGAATAAGGCGGATGTGGGTCATTTTATCTGCAACTGCTGCTCCTGTTGCTGCCAGTCCTTCACCCTGCTTATCTCGGACGGAGTCAACCTGTGTGATCCCAGCCGTTACGTACCCCGGGTGGACACCGAAGTCTGCACCGGCTGCGGCACCTGCGAAGATCGCTGCTTCTTCGGCGCCATAGCCGTCTCTGACGACGAAGTGGCTGAAGTTACGGTTGACAAATGCCTGGGCTGCGGCCAGTGCGCCATTGGCTGCCCGGAATCGGCCATTACCATGGCCGAAGAACGTCCCGCTGATTTTATTCCCGAATAAAGGCCGGCTCCCCCCATGAAAGACGCTTTTTTCACAGTGGTATCACCGGAAACCGTTCTGGCCCACCTGGACCGTTTCCAGGCCATGCCGGTTGAAACTATTCCGCTGCTGGACTGCGCCCGGCGTGTCCTGGGGCGGGACATTACCGCTTCCGCCGATATCCCGGGATTTGACCGGGCCGTCATGGACGGCTTCGCGGTTCAGGCCGCCTCCACCTTCGGCGCCTCCGAAGGCTCGCCGGCCTATTTTAACCGTGTCGGCGAGGTGGCCATGGGTGAAGCGCCCTCCCTGGCAATCGGACCGGGCCAGGCGGCCGCGGTGGCTACCGGCGGCATGCTGCCCCGGGGAGCCGACAGCGTGGTCGTCAAGGAGCAGGTCCGGCTGATCGACGACACCCTGATGGAAGTATACAAACCGGTCGCCCCGGGCGCCAACATGGTGGCGGCGGATGAAGATTTTAAACAGGGCCGGACCGTGCTGACCGCGGGTACCATGTTGCGGGCCCAGGAAATCGGGTTGCTGGCGGCCATGGGCCAGACCAAAGTGCCGGTTTTTCAAAAGCCGCGAATCGGCATTATTTCCAGCGGGGATGAAATCGTGCCGGCGGACACCACCCCCGGACCCGGCTTCATCCGGGACGCCAACACCTACTCCCTGGCCGCGCTGACAAGCGATGCCGGCGGCCTGCCGGTTCCCCTGGGCATCTCACCCGACGACTACGACGCCCTTTATCAGAAGACGACGGCGGCCTGCCGGGAGTGCGACCTGATTCTGCTTTCCGGAGGCAGTTCCGTCGGCAGCCGGGACTTCACCCTGGACGTCATCAGCGCCTTGCCGGACTCGGAAGTACTGACCCACGGTATCGCCATCCGGCCCGGCAAGCCAACCATCCTGGCGGACGTGGGAGGTAAACCTCTCTGGGGGCTGCCCGGCCAGGTCACCTCGGCCATGATTGTCTTTACCGTCATTGTCAAGCCCTTTCTCCGGCGTATCGCCGGCCTGTCCGACCCGGCCGGCCGGGAACAGCCGCTGCTGCCGGCCGTGGCCGGACGCAATATCCCCTCCGCCAACGGACGGACCGACTACATCCGGGTCAGCCTTACCGAAACCGACGGACAACTGGTGGCCAACCCGGTTTTCGGAAAATCCGGACTTTTCAATTCCATGACCGGCGCCGATGGCCTGGTTAAGATCGACGCCGACACCGAAGGCCTTGACCGGGGCGCGCCGGTCGCCATAATTCCTTTTTAATCCTGGACCATAAACCAATGACTACCGACCCTGCCCGACGCATTTACCTGGAAAAAATCAGCCTCCATGAAGCCCGGCGCGTCATGCTGGAAAACCTGGCCGCCCGCTCGCTGATCGGCACCGAAACCATCCCGGCTTCCAAAGCGGTGGGCCGGGTGCTGGCCAGCGGTGTTTCTTCCCGGGTCTCTTCCCCGGCCCACTCCGCGGCCGCCATGGACGGCATCGCCGTCAAGGCCACTACCACCTTCGGCGCCGGGGAAACAACGCCCAAAACCCTGGCCGTCAACAGCGAAGCCTTTTTCATCAATACCGGCAACCTGATGCCGGCCGGTACCGACGCGGTCATCATGATCGAGGACGTTTATATCATCAATGATGACCAGGTCGAGATCATGGCTCCGGCCTTCCCCTGGCAGCACGTCCGCAAGGCCGGCGAGGATATCGTGGCCACGGAACTGCTTTTTCCGGCCAATCACGTCTTCACGCCCCATTGCCTGGGAGCCTTGCTGTCCGCCGGCATCTTCACGGTAACCGTCAAAAAGCGGCCCTCCGTCCTGATCATTCCCACCGGCGACGAATTAATCGAGTGGCACGAACGCCTTGACCCCACCGAGCTGGAGCCGGGCACCATTCCGGAGTCCAATTCCTATATGCTGGGCAGCCTGGTGGAAACCTGCGGCGGTGAATATACCCGCCACGCCATTCTGCCGGATAATCCGGAATTACTCCAATCGACGATTCAACGGGCGGCCAGCAGCGGCCTCTATGAAATGATCCTGATAGTCGGTGGATCTTCGGCCGGGGCCCAGGATTTCGCCCGAACCGCCATCGACGGGAGCGGACGGGTGCTGGTTCACGGAGTAACCATCATGCCCGGCAAACCCGTCATCATCGGGGAAGTGAACGAGCTGCCGGTGTTCGGGATGCCCGGCTACCCGGTTTCCGCCATTATCTGTTTCAACCAGCTGGTCCGGCCGCTGCTGCTGGCTTTACAGGGTCTGGCGCCGCCGGTCCCCGAAAATATCCCGGCCGTGCTGGCCAGGCAGGCGGCCTCCAAGCTGGGGGTGGAAGAATTTCTGCGCGTTAAGCTGGGGCGGGTCCAGGAGACGGTGGTGGCCACCCAGCTTCCCCGGGGGGCCGGTTCCATCACCTCCCTGGCCGAGGCCGACGCCTTTGTCAGGATACCGGCGAATACCGAGGGGATCGTGGAAGGCGCCGCGGTTGAGGCTGAACTGATCTGGCCTTCCTGCGACGTCGACCACACTGTTGTCGTGGTCGGCAGCCATGACAACACCCTGGACGTGCTGGCCGACCTGGTTACCAGAACCGACAGCCGCTTCCGGCTGGCGTCCACCCACGTCGGCAGCATGGGCGGCCTGGTGGCCCTGTCCAAGGGCTACAGTCACCTGGGCGGCTGCCACCTGCTTGATCCGGAAACCGGGGAATACAATTTGTCCTACCTGAAAAAACACCTGCCGGACATGAAGATCCGGCTGGTCAAACTGGTCCGGCGCGAACAGGGCCTGCTGGTCGCCCCCGGCAACCCGCTGGGCCTCAACAGTCTTCAGGATCTGGCCGACCAGGAAGTCCGCTTCATAAACCGCCAGGGCGGCTCCGGCACCCGGGTGCTGCTGGATTACCGGCTGGGCCAGCTGGGCCTCGAGGCCCGTCACATCAATGGCTATGACAACGAGGAATACACCCACATGTCCGTGGCCATCGCCGTCAAAAGCGGGGCGGCCGACGCCGGCCTGGGCATCCTGGCGGCGGCCCGGGCCTTGGGGCTGGATTTTATTCCGGTGGTAACCGAGGAGTATGACCTGGTTATTCCCGAAAAGTTCTGGGACCTGCCCGGCATCCGGGTTCTTATGGAGGTTATTAATTCTTCCGACTTTACCGGCCGGGTGTCCCGGCTGGGAGGCTACGGCACCGAAGAGACCGGCCGCATCATTGAGCTGCCATGACCACCAATCCGCGTTACCGTTTTTTTGAACACACTGCCGACCTGGGGCTGGAAATCACGGGCCGGGACCTGCCGGAGCTGTTTGCCAACGCTTGTTTCGCCCTGTTCGACATTCTGGCGGCGCCCGACGGCCTGGTTGGTGAACAAAACACCGAAATCAGCGTCTCCGGCGTCGACACCCCGGATCTGCTGGTCAACTGGCTGCGGGAACTGCTGGCCCAATGGACGGTATATGGCCGGCTGGTTGCCGCGGTCGACATCCTGTTCTTTGCCGAAACCGAACTGCGCGCCCGGCTGGATTGGGATGAATTTGATCCCGCCCGTCACCGGCTCAAAACCGAAGTCAAAGCCGTGACCTACCATGCCCTGGCCGTGGAACAAACCGCCCGGGGCCGGGTAGCCAGGGTCGTCCTGGACTTGTAGCCGGGATATTTGACTATCCCGCGAATAAAAGATAGGATTTCAGACAATACGGGGTAATGGCCGGAACGACGGCCCGGCCGGTCAGTAGTTCAAGAAAGCTGACCCGGAAATTTCATAAAATATCCGGGCTGAGGCGCAAGGGGGCGGCAGGTGTCAATTATTTATCCGGTTGCGGGCGGCAAAGGAGGCATCGGGAAAAGCTTCATCACGGCCAATCTCGGCTACCTGCTGGCCAAGCAGGGCAAGCGAGTGCTGCTGGCTGACCTGGATCTGGGCGGCTCCAACCTGCACACCCTGCTGGGATTGAAAGAGGCGCCGCTCGGTTTGAACGATTTTCTCAACAAGTCCAGACCAGACCTGGCTGATGTCATTGTCGAGTCTTCCATGCCGAACCTGTCTCTGCTGACTTCGAAAAATTGTTCCATGGAAGCCGCCAATCTGCATCCCGCCCAGAAACAGAAAATCATTACCGCCATTCGCCGCCTTGACTATGACTACATTCTTTTGGATCTCGGCGCCGGAACCAATTTCAACACCCTGGACTTTTTTCTGGTATCCCGCAATACCCTCCTGGTTTTCACGCCGGAACCGACCTCCATTGAAATCGGGATTCGCTTTATCAAGGCCGCCTATTACCGGCGCCTGAAACAGATTATCAGGCAACACGCCTTGACCACTATCCTGCGGGAAGAAAAAGAGCGGTCCAGCCTGAGTTCCCGGGATATTATCGACCAGATTATTCACCACGAGCCGGAAAAAGAGGCCCTGTTGCGGCAGAGCCTGCGGGAACTGACCTTTAAATTTATCGTCAACCAGACCCGGCCGCACAAAATGATGCCGGTGGGAGAAACCATCCAGCGCTTGTGTGACCGGCATTTTTATTCCAAATTTGAATTTTTAGGTGACGTGGCTCACGATGACCGGGTCTATTACTCCATTTTATCCAAACAGATTTATACCAGAAAATTTCCATATACCCGCGCGTCGCGGGACCTGATGAAAATCATTGAAAAACTTTAACCCGGAGAATGGCAGGCTTATGAGACTTTTCGATGATCTTGATTATTATGAAATTCTTGAAATCTCGCCGGACGCCTCTGCCAGCGAAATCCGCCAGGCCCGGCAATCCCTGCTGATGCTTTACCAGAACGATCCCATCGTGGCGGACTCTTTTTTCAATGAACAGGAAAAGCGACAGCTCATCGCTAAAATAGAAGAGGCCTTCGAGGTTTTAAATGATCCGGATAAAAAAAGAGATTATGACCGGAGTCATAAACCCGAAGCCGCCGTCAACGGCCGGCAAGATAAGGATGAGGCCCCCGCCGGCAGCCGTTCCGAAGCCGTCTCGCCCCTGATTTTCGAACAGGAAAAATCGATCGGGGAGGCGATCGCGAAAAAAACCGAGGAGATGAACCTTCCGGAGGAGGCCCGTGAAAAATCCCGGGAAATCCTGACCCGGGACAAGATTTCCGGTCGGGACATTCAGTCCTTGCGGCAGGCCATGAACATTTCCACCGCCCGGGTGTTCGAGGTTACCAGGATCAGGGAAGTCTTTATCAGGGCCATCGAAGCGGACCGGTTTGAGGAACTGCCGCCGAAAGTCTACCTGAAAAGTTTCCTGGAAAACTACGCCCGGGTTCTGCAACTGCCGCCGGAAATAGTGGTCCGGGGATACCTTAACAACATGCCCTCTTCCTGAAAGTCAGACTTCGCCACAGCTGCCTCCGGGTTACGGTTCAGCCTCGTCCGGAATAAACCGCACTTGCTCAGCCATAAAGAGGCGGCAAAGGGACAACCCCACAAACCCGTCTCCGGCAGGGATCACCGGTGTGACTTGACATAGCGGCTGCGGATCAATTCAAAATGATTGCTGTGGGTGCGGATCTTCCACCAGATATGCCCCTGGTCCTCGATATCCCATCGCGGGCGCATCGGCCCCTCGGCGTCGGCCAGCAGAGAAATAATGTTCTCCAGGCCATGACCGGCGAAAGGCCCGTCCGGACGGCCGCCCAGCCAGTCCTCCTCCGCGGCAGCCTCGCTGGACCAGGAAAAGGGGTCGGACAACAGAAACTGGGCGTCATGCTCCGCGGCCACGCGGTTGCTTTCCGTTAAATGCTCCAGCGGGCGGGTTAACTTGTCCACCATGTTGAGCGAGGCTACCGAGGCGAACTGGTTGAACCGAAACGGCAGGGCCTGGGCATCGGCCACGATAAACTCCATATTCGAAGTAGTGCATTCCGAGGGCAAAACCAGTTCCCGGGTGAAGGTCAGGCGCCCCTCGTCCGGCAGGTTTAATTGCTTACGGCGCCGCCGCATCAGTTCGCGGGCCGTCCGGATAAAAGCCACGGAGTTGTCCAGACCAATCACGAAATCACATTTCTGGGCCATTTCAAAGGCAAAGCGGCCGGTCGCGCAGCCGATGTCCAGGGCCAGGCCGTCATGAGGAGACATCAGGCCGGCCCATTTTATATAGGCGCCGGAGGATTCACGGTCTTGCAGAACGCTGGCAAAATGGCTCCACAGGTAGGAAGACAGCGCTGTCGGGGTTTCGTATTTGGAAGCGGCCCGGGCGCGCGTCTTTGCCCCGGGATCAAGGTCGGCCAGACCGTCCCGAATGGGAAAAGAGCGGCCGCAGTTACCGCACATCAGATCGCCCCGGACAATGTCGTCCGCCTCCGTTTCCTCGGCCTTAAGCTCCAGACCGCGTTCTTGGGGCAGGCAGCCGGGACAGATCAGTAATTCGACAAGGATGGCTTTCATTTACCTGCCCCGGATCAGTCTTTCTTTGCCTTGGGGGCCTTGGAGGACTTTTGCTTTTTTCCGGCCGGCGCGGCGGCCTCGTCCGGGGCGGGAGCCGCACCGGACGCTTTTTCCTGCTTTTTTTGAAGCTTCCGGCGATTGATCTTTTCCGTGGCGGCGAGGCTCTTCAACCGGAAACCGGCTTTACGGACGTCGGCTTTCAGCTTGCGGACGTGAGGGTCTTTGGCCAGTTTCTCGGGATCCACGCCGCGCTCTTTAAGCAAAGCCACCCGGGCAGACAGTCCGGCCCGGGCTTTTTGATGCTGTTCTTCCAGATAAGGTTTAGCCTTGAGGTTCATTTTGTTTTTCCTTTATGTTAATACCGCGTTAAATAATTTGATGTTTTCGTTACAGTCTTCTTAACTGAAGACTTCATAAAAAGTCCGGGAGCTTCTAAAACCGACAAACAATTTGAAAATAAATTCTTGATTCTACTTAACACTTAATCACTTAAAACTTAACACTGTCACTAAAAAAGACTTCCAAGGAACTTCCAAGTTACTTTCTGCAAAAATACCGCCGCGGCGGGGTTGGAAGCTTTTTACGAAGCCATCAATCTTTCTTTTTCAGCAAATCCGCCAACCCGGCCAGGGGCTTGTTGTCGAAATCGGATCGCCGCTGCTGGTCGGACTCACCGGAAGTGTCGTAAGCATCAGCCACGGCCTCACGGGCGTGCTCGTTTTCATGTCAGTAAAGACAGAGCAGCTCCCAGTTGCTGCCGTCGGGCGGATTGTTGTCGTGGTTGTGGTCCTTGTGATGAACGGTCAACTCGCGCAGCCGTTGACCGGAAAACTCCCGGCCGCAATGGCCGCAGATCGGCGGGAAAAGCTTCAGCGCCCGTTCCCGGTAACTTTTGGACGACTGTTTCCGGCGCCGATAAACTTCGGCCAGCAGATCCTTTACACTGCCGTCATCTGGTGAACTTTTGCTGGAGGACATAGCGTCTGGTTCCTGAGCGACTTCCGGCGATTGCCCCTTGTGGGCCAGATTGATCGCGACCACCCGACCTTTGCCGCGGAGCGGACCGGTGAGATTGGTAGAGACAAGAAGTTGCGTTAATAATTACTACAAATAACAGATCCGGCCGGAAATGTCAAAAGAGATCCGTTCCAACAGATCCCTTCGGCGGCGTCCGCAAAGACCCTAACCCGGAGATTTCATGAATTTTTTCGACTATCGTTGCTTAACCAATAAACTTCAAATCGTTATTGATAATTTCTGGCTCTTTTTCAAAATACAAATTGTCATTGGCTGTTTATGGAATTTCAACCAGTTACATGTCGAAAAAATTCGTGAA
>JAWOCW010000043.1:0-3856 GCA_046483615.1 Desulfosudaceae bacterium | reverse complement strand
CCCAGCCGATCCATTTCTTTGGCCAGCACGGCCAGCTTGCGGCGGCTCCTGTCCACCGCCCGGATGGTGCCGCGGTTGTTCATCAACTGGGCGATGTGGGCGGTTTTACCGCCGCGCCCGGCACAGGCGTCAAGAATGGTCTCACCCGGCCCGGGGGCAAAATAGCGACAAGCCAGCTGGGCGGCTTCGTCCTGGACCTGGAACCAGCCGTCTCGAAAGGCCGTCAGTTCGTCAACCGGCACCTCCGGAGAATGAAAACAAAGCGCGTAGGGCGAATAGTCGCCCGGACGGACGTTGGCGACTTCACCGGCCAGGGCTTCCATCGTCCGGGCGGCGTTGGTTTTCAAGGTATTGACGCGGACGGTTACCGGGGGGACAGTATTGATGAGGCAGCCTGTCTTTTCGAGCTGGTCCCGGCCATAGCGGTCAAGCCACCGTCGCAGCAGCCATTCCGGCAGAGAATACCTGGTCGCCAGGGCGGACACACCCTGCTCGCGGACATCCGGCCAGGACACCTCTTTACGGTTCCGGATGGCGCCGCGCAGAACACCGTTGACAAAACCCGACAAATGGCGCGGAGCGACCTGGCCGGCCTGGTTGACGGCGGCGTTGACGGCGGCATAATCCGGAATCCTGTCTAAGTAATAAATCTGAAACAGGCCCAGCCGCAGAATGTTTTTAATGACGGGATCAAGCCGGTTAAAAGGAGTTCTGGAAAACCTCTCGATCAACCAATCCAAGGCGCCGCGATGCCGCAGTACTCCGTAAACCAGGGTAGTTACCAGGGCCCGTTCCCGCCGGTCCGGCACAAGGGCCGCCGTCATTTTATTTTCCATGATGCTGTCAAGCGTGTTCCGGCCGGTCTCAAGGGCGTTCAATATGGAGAGGGCCACGGAACGCGCGTCGGATTGAACGGTCTTCATAGCTGCTGGTCTCAAAAAAACTCCCAACCGGAACGGCCGGGTAAAAGTTCAGGGTCGACTGACAAGCGTGGCGCCTTGACCCGCCTGTTTCATGAAATATTCAGGCTGAAATTCCGGGAAAGAAGCCGCCCCGGCTGATCCTTCTGGAACAATCGGTGACCGGCCGGCGCCTTCCCGGCCTGGTCGCGAGGTATCAGGAGGATTCCGGGTCAGCCCTCCCTCAGGACAAGACACTGTTTTCGGGAATGGAACAGCCCCTGAGAAAATCGCCGATATCCAGAATTTTACCGGAAGCACCCTGAAGGGTTAAAATCGAGAGGGCGTCCTGACCGGCCTTGACCCGAAGTTCTCCGGGGAAACCCTGAATGACCGTACCCGGAGCAGCCGAGGCCTGACTTTTGACGGCTTTTGCCCGCTGAATGTTAACCCGCCTGTCTCCCCAGATGGTATGGGCGCCCGGCCAGGGGGTCATCCCCCGGATGAAATCCACCAGCCGATCGGCCGGTCGCGACCAGTCTATGCGCCCGTCGGCTTTTGTCAGCCGGGGGGCGTAGGTAACCAGACTGTCATCCTGGGCCACCGGGACGGCTTCTCCGGCGGCAATTGCCCGGACGGTGCGACTCAAGAGGGCGGCGCCGATTTCCGCCAGGCGATCATGCAGTTGACCGGCTGTTTCCTCCGGAAGAACAGGCACTTTCTCCGTCAGAATAATATCGCCCGCGTCCATGGCCTCAGTCATAAAAATGCTGGTAACCCCTGTTTCCCGCTCGCCGTTAATAATGGCCCATTGGATCGGAGCCGGGCCGCGGTAGGCCGGTAATAATGAAGGATGAATATTAACGGCCCCCCGGGATGGCAAATCCAGCACGGACCGGGGCAGAAGCGCCCCATAAGCCACCACTACCAGCAAATCGGGAGCCAGAGCCGCGATCCGTTCCAGGACTTCCCGCGAACCCGGGTAATCCGGCTGAATTATCCGGCAGCCGTGGTTTTCAGCGGCTGTTTTCAACGGCGGGGGAGACAGCTTCCGGCCGCGTCCCCGGGGCCGGTCCGGCTGAGTCACCACCAGGGGGAGGTGGTGACCGTCCCGGATCAGGGCGTCCAGACCCGGCACGGCGAAATCAGGCGTCCCCATATAAACAATGGTAAGCCGGTCACTCATGACGATTTCCGCATTTTCCTGACTTTCTTTTTATACAACTCCCGTTTCAAACGGCTGGATCTGTCCAGCAGCAGAATACCGTTTAAATGATCGGTTTCGTGCTGCAACACCACCGCTTCCAGATCTTCAGCCGTGATGGCCAGCGGCCGGCCCTGCCGGTCCAGGCCTTTTACTTCCACCCGGGCGGACCGTTTGAGATCCGTGCGAAATTCCGGCAGACTCAGGCACCCCTCTTTCTCCGATTGATACTCTCCTTCGGCGGAAACGATTTCCGGATTAAGGACGACCTGGTATTGTCTTTTATGGCGTTCTTCGGAAAGGTCATAAATTATAACGCGGCTGTCACTATTCACCTGCACGGCCGCCAGACCGACCCCCTGCCTGGCATACATGGTGTCGGCCATATCATCTATCAGTTTCTGAATCTCCGGATGTTCCGGATCTTCCACCACCCGGGCCGGACTCCGCAGAATCAGGGCCGGATAAGTAACTATCTCCAGCACAGCCATGATCTAAAAACCCTTTTCGGTAAGGAGTTGCTCGGCCAGTTCAATGTCTTTTTGAATCTGCGCCTTGAGTTCATCAATTCCGGAAAATTTTTTCTCATCCCGGATCCGATGAATAAAATCAACCCGAAGCTGATCACCGTTAATCTTCTGGTTAAAATCAAGAAAATGCACTTCCACCGTAAAAATATGATCTTCAAAAGTAGGACTGTAGCCGATATTGGCCACACCCCGGTATTTTTTCGATTGATGCGTCACCATCACCGCGTATACGCCGGACAGCGGGCAGAGCTCATCAGCCAGTTCAATGTTGGCCGTGGGAAAACCCAGGGAACGGCCTCCCCGGCCCCGGCCGCTGACGACTTCGCCGCGTATCTGGTAATACCGGCCCAGCATCTCCCGGGCCGCTTCCATATCCCCTTCATTTACCAGATTGCGAATAACCGTGCTGCTTATTTTTGGTGAATCGCTGGCAAGGGCCACCTTTTCCAGGCAGATCAGTTCAAACCCGGATTTTCCGGCCGCCTTTTTCAGAAAATTAATGTCACCCTCCCGGTTACGACCAAAAGCGTAGTCTTCACCCACCACCATGGCCTTCATGCCGATCCGGCTGATCAGAATATCTTCAACAAACTCGCCGGCTGTCAGTCCGGCAAAGGTCCTGGTAAAGGGAATGCAGATACAGACATCAACCCCGTTGGCGGCGATCAGCTCCGTTTTCTGTTCCTTAAGGGTAATCAGCGCCGGCATTTTTTTTCTGGATAGAACCCGCAAGGGATGGGGATCAAAGGTAATCACCACCGAAGTTCCCCGGATCTGTTCGGCTTTTTCCCGCAAAGCTCGAAACAGGGCCTGATGCCCCTTGTGCACCCCGTCAAAATTGCCGATGGTGACAACCGCGCCGGGATAAGGCTTTTTGATTTGATTTAGGTCCTCAACAAGCTGCATTAATTTTTGACAACCTCTCTTTGGCCATGACAGATATTATTCTTGACAAGCGCCCTGAAAAGAATATATATAAAAAATTTTTATGGCCGACGCAATAATTATTATTATTTAATATGCATTACATCGTGCCTGGTTGTGCCGAAGTGGCGGAATTGGTAGACGCGCTAGGTTCAGGGTCTAGTGAGGGTTTCCTCGTGGGAGTTCAAATCTCCCCTTCGGCACCATCATCTTTCCAGCAAATCCCCGTTTTTTTTTGTTAACTTGAATCCATCCTGACCAAAATCACCCCGGAATTAACCCGAATTTAACCGGGGGGG
>JAWOCW010000173.1:0-5325 GCA_046483615.1 Desulfosudaceae bacterium | reverse complement strand
TAACCCGGATTTATTTTACTGCTCAACTGATTTTCAGTTTCCAAACCGTAAGAGAAAAATTTATTGAAAGATCAGGTCCTGGTTGGGCTGTAAAAATGAACTCGGTGGAAGTGATTTTTATGAGCACCATTGGCACCTTTTGGGGAAAAGCCGGTTGCAACCGGCCGCGTTAAGAATTTCTCGCTGTCTGAGGGCGTCAGCCCGAGTTCGAGAAATTTAGCGGACGGTTGTAACCGGCCCCCAAAAGGGGCCAGGTGCGAATAAAAATCACTTCCACCGAGACCGCTGAAATTTTATTTTGGACAAGAGTCTTTTGTGATGTTTTCATAAAAAGTCCAAATTGGGACGGCAAAGTAAAAAGTTCAAGATCAGTTCAAGATCAGTTCAAGATCAGGGCTTGCGCAATCACGAAGAATGCAGTCACGCCGTTGGCGTGATAAAATTATGAGTGATTGCGCGTAACGCAGCCGGCCGCCATGCGGCAATTAGACTTTTTACGAGACCATCTTTTGTGATACTTGTTATTTTTGATCAATTCTATATCATATCTGTCAGGATATTTCATGGGGTCTTTTTGATGACCCGATAACAACCAATCAGGCCTTGCCATGACCAGAGCGGCCGATCTTAAAAAAGCACCCCTGCCCCGCCGGGATAAAATCTACCAGGCCGCCCGAAGCCTGTTTTTTCAATATGGCTATCGCGGCACTTCCATGGCCATGATCGCCAAAAAAGCGGGTTACAGCAAAAAAGCCATTTATCTTGATTTCCGCAACAAAAATGACCTGTTTTTGAACCTGGTGACGGAAGGAACAACCATTCTCCTGAACAAGCTCCTGGAAATTCCCCACGAAGAACTGGAGGTGGAAGAGGCCATTGTCGCTTTTTTCCACGTTTATTACGATTTTGCCGACCAGTATGGAGAATATTTCAAAATGACCTTTTCCGAGGCCACGCCCGAAGTCGTGGCCAGCACCCCGGTTGAATTGCAGCAAAAACTGGTTGAATTGACCCGGGCCTGCCTGGAAGAGGCCGTCAAGGTAGCCCGGCGGGCCATTGAAGCCGGTATCGTCATTCCCATGGACCCCAGGGAGGCGGCCGGTGTCTTTCTGAGCGCCGCCACCGGCAATATCATGCTGGCCCAAGGTGCCGGCCAGACCTTGTTTACCGGGGATATGCTGGAAAATATCAGCAGAAAATCAATCAAAATCATCCTGCGGGGAATTCTGGTCCGGCCGGACAACGCGGACGAACTGCGGGAGTGACAACCGCTCGCTTCTCACCTGGTTTCCATCCATAAATGGCCTTTTTCCGCAATCTCTACGTCAAACTGCGGGGTTGCTTGTGCGGCGTACGCCCGGTACGCCTCCGCGCAACCCCTTGTTTTTCTTGACCTTGCGAAAAAATTCACATTTCTGGATTGGAAACCCCAGATTGTGCCATCCATGTGAAATGGATGGACACTACCTGGTAATATTACGCCCGATTAATTCTCCGGACAAAAAGCGATCAGCATCCCGGGCGGTGATTTCCGGGATTTCCTCCATGGGAACATGCCCGACGCCTTCATAAGTAATAAAGGCGGCTTCCGGATAATCAGCCTGCCAGCGCGGAAAATGATCTTCATAAGGAATCCAGATATCCTTGTCCCCCCACATGACCAGCAGCGGCACCCGCAGTTGATCAATATTGTTATTCAGCTCAGGCGAGCGCAATTCCTTTTTTAAAACAGTAAAAATATCCACGTAATCATCCTTGCCCCCCGGACGCATGGCCAGCTCAAAATACCGGTCCCGAACCTGATCGGTGACGCGGGACTTATCGCCGTATACCTGGCTGACCGCCAGGTTGAAAATAAACTTGGGCATCATCTGGCGGGAAAAGGGACGAACCAGGGGATTACTGGCAAAACTGAGCAGCCAGGGAAAATCCATGGGATATCCGGCCGGATCAACCAGGATAAGCCGGTCTACCTTTTCCGGATAAGTTTCGGCGTAAGTCCAGCTGATATAACCGCCCAGGGAGTTGCCGGCCAGGGAAAATTTATCCAGATCCAGGATCCCGACGATTTCATCCAGTAACTGGATCGCGGCCTCCCGCCTGATGAACTGGATATCCGTTAAGGGGTTAAGCCCGAAACCGGGCAGATCCATGCGGATGATGCGGTAATCATCTTTGAGTTCCTCTACCCAGCCGTCCCAGGTATGCAGGGAGGCGCAGACACCGTGAATAAGCACCAGAGCCGGGCCGCTGCCTTCATCCCGGTAATGGATCTTCATGCCCCGGTGTTCCAGAAAACGGGAATTCTCGTCAGTATATTTTTCCTTCAGCTCTTCCATGGGAATTGAGGTCAGCCCCAGGCGTTGACAACCGGCGCAGAAAAAAACCGTTATCAGCAAAACGCCAAGGACGCTTAAAACGCGTCGCTGGTGGTGCATTATTATCTGTCTCCTTGACTATCAACTTCGCCAATCCTGCCTTCAGGCAGCGTTAATTCCAAGATTTTGCAGGGTCTTGGCGGTAGGAATGCCCTGACTGTCAAAACCACGCAGCTTATAATATCTGTTGAGCATTTTTTCCAGAGGCACCGTGCCTTGATCCGGATCTGACTTTCGTCCCTCGTTCAGCATCCGGGCCGGCAGGGTGTCATCACTCCGGCTGATACCCTCCCGGGTATTCATGTAACGTTCCAGCACGTGGATCCTGGTACCGGCTTTCAGGAATTCCCGGTTGGAAAGGGGGATGCCGGTCACAGCCGACCAGAGTTTTCGATAAATGCTGAAATCAATCAGGGGAATGGCCACTGAAGGCAGGTTCTGCATCAGAATGGCCAGGACGGCATCCAGGGTATACTTGGACATGGGCGGTTCCAGAAGATAGGCGAACATGGTGAACTGACAGGTTTGCAATGAATTGATACAGCAGGTCAAATCTTCAAAAAATTTTGTGAACTCCGCCTTGGCATAGCTCCGCTTGGGATTCAGCAGTTTGAAATAAACCTCCTGGGCGATCATGTAAGCAGACAGGTGGCAGGCTCCGCGATTGGCCACCGCGTAGGCCAGGCCCTGTCCCACTGACCCCCGGGGATCGTAAGCCGCCATTTCCAGGCCCTTGACCTGGATGGCGAAATCGGTACCTCCATATTTTTCAGACAAAACCTTCGAACCCAGCCCCATTTCCCGGCCAAAGCCCTGGCCGGCGGCAATATCCCGTAAAGCCCGGGCAATACCTTCGACCGATCCGAATTTAAGGTCACTATCCACCAGTCCCTTTTCCGTCGCTTCCATGACCCAGGCCAGGGTTCCGCCGGCGGAAATGGTATCCATGCCCATTTCCCCGCAAATCAGGTTAAATTCAGCCACCTCGTCAGCGTCAAAAATGCCGAGGTTGGAACCCAGCAGTCCCACCGTCTCAAACTCCGGCACCTGTTGAATCTTGTCATTAAAAGTCCCCTTCTGCCCGCAGAGAATGGAACAAGGCTTACAGGTACTGGGACTGACCTGGTGCTCCAGGCGAATCTTCTCTCCGGACAGATTGACCGCCCGGTTGTCGTGGCCATCGGAAAAATTATTGATCGGCAGGATATTGGCCTCATTGCTCAGGTTGACATTGGCCCTGGTTCCGTAATTGGTATATACCACCGAAGTCATTTCGTTCTGTCGGATATAGGCGGCCGCGGTCTTTTTGGCCTTGTCAAACTTATCAGCATCAACCGGCTTGATACGATAATCACCGCCCCGGGCCACTATGGCCTTGAGATTTTTAGCGCCCAGCACCGCCCCCATACCGGCCCGTCCCAGGAAACGGTCTTCCGAGGCGATGTTGGCATACCGGACCAGATTTTCTCCGGCCGGACCAATGACCAGCGCCCCGGTTTTTTTGCCGTCGCCCAGCTCCTGCTGGGTCTCAACCGTGTTCTTGCCCCACAACTCCCCGGCGTCATGAAAAGTGACCCCCTCGGAGGTTACTTCCAGATAAACCGGGCTGGAAGACTTGCCCTTGATGAGCAGACCATCCCAGCCGGCCGTCTTCAGCTGCATACCAAAGGGACCACCGCAGGAGGAAGAAGTCATGATACCCGTCAGGGGAGACTTGGTCACGGCGTCAAAACGACCTGAACAGGGCGCGCCGGTGCCCATCAGCACCCCCGGCATAAAGGCGATAATATTGTCTTCTCCAAGCGGGTCGATCCCGGGAGACAAGCGGTCAAAAAGAAGCTTCAGCCCCAATCCTTTGGCGCCCAGGTACATTTTCCGCAACTCCTCTGAAACAGTGCAGGTATCGACCTGACGGGAGGTCAGATCTACTTCTAATACTTTGTTTGACGGACCGGCCAACTCCTTTTTCATAATCTCACCTCATCATATAAAACTATTAAATTAATAGATAAAAACCTGCCGCCCGCTGCTGAAAACAAGCTGGCTGGAATCAAAAATATGTTTTATCCCAACTGGCTCGAACGATGTTCAATTTTGCCGACGATACAAGGAAAATGATCCGGACCAGACCCGCCAACAACAGTGCCAATGGGGGAGAAAGGATCGTCAATTATTAGCTACCGGGCCCTTGCAGCATGGACAGGGCCCCGCCTTCGGTTATGATCGTCAGGGCCATCTGGTGCATATAGTCCCGTTTTTCTTCAATACTCAAACCCGGATAATGGCGAAAGGTCAGAACAACCCCGCAGATGGAGGCAAAAAAAGCATTGGTAAAAAGAGAATGGCTGGAAAATCCCTTTTTGTTTAATTTCATATTAAACATATTGATAAAATATTCCTGAACCAGTTCAAACTTTTTCTGGGCTTCCGGGTCTACCGATCCGCTGGTCATGAAATAACACATCATTTGAAAGGTCGGTTCGTTATCCATCAGATAATCAACTACGGTCACGGCCAGTTCCCGGAAAGATATCTCCTGGTTTTTCAAAATAATTTCAAGCCGTTTTTCAATGGCATTGATATCCTGCACCAGCGCTTCCACGATAATATCATCACGGCTGTCAAAATAACGGTAGATGGTGGCGGCGGAAATGCCGGCCTCGGCGGCGATATCCCTCATCCCGACCTTGTGCATTACTTTTTCATTAAAAAGTTTTATGGCGGCTCCCAGAATAATGCCTTTTCTGGTTTCCCTTTCAGTCTGTTTTAAATTTTTAAATGAAGACTTATCCGGCATGAGGTCTAACCCCCCATATAAGAAGATTTTTGTCCCGATGAAACAAGTTGACACTATGTTGTTACATGATATAAAAGCAATTAACATAGTTTAGGCAAGTAAACAAGCACTTTTCAAGTTATTTTACATAAAGAATGAATGATTCCGGCC
>JAWOCW010000053.1:0-3373 GCA_046483615.1 Desulfosudaceae bacterium | reverse complement strand
TCTAAGCCTGTTTTAACGGTGTTATTTAAACCTTTATATAAATATATTAAATCTGTTAGCGTGGTCCGACCCGGCGCAGCGGCGCACTGGTCCGTCCGACCCGGCGCACTGGTCCGACCCGGCGCACGGCGACAATCGCTCCAAGAATTATTTCAATGGCCAGCAGGTATACAGGATTCCGGATGAGCAAGACCGGTTCGATTTGCGGATTATACCTCCGTTTGGCCAGGACCGCATCGTTGTCTATGCCAGCGAAGCGCCCCTGGGAAACGTCGAGATGGACCCGATCGGTTCGGGATTACGGGAATACCGCGGCAGCCGGGAATCTCTGGATATGTTGTCCCGGGGAATCAAAGTTGTGGAAAGCAAAGAAAACTCTGCTGCGGGGGCGGAATTTTATGAAGCAGAATGGACGATCCACACCAAAAGCCGGTAAAAAACCGGCACCCCACCACACGCATGCTCCGAGAAGAGCAAATGTGAAAATATAAAGGACGTCCCTATAATCACGCGTCCCTATAATCAGTCCTCCGGATCATCTTCCCCGCCCTGCCCGCGGCCGTCGTCGCAGGGGCCGGAGTCGTCTTCATTGCGGGCCATTTCCGGGTGGACCTCGGTGCACTGGTCCAGGGGCAGGGGTTTCATGGGCTGGTCGCAGCAAACGGGGATTTCATCTTGAGAGTTTACACTGCGGGTGTTGTGGCAGATGTCACAGACATATTGTTGTTCAGGTTGATTTTGAGTCATCATGGGTCAATTCCTCCTTTTCGGGTTGGTTTGACTGTTTTTCAGCCAGACGGCAAATATTGTCGTTCAGGCGGCGCATTATTCCGGGCGGATCAAGGAACGGCCATGTCAGAGGCCGGATTATGGGGGCTCCTTATAACCATATCCCGGGTGGACGCGACCGGCCGCCTTGCGGCAATTGGACTTTTTACGAAGCCGTCTTACTTAATTAATCTCCGCTGAAAATTCCGCCAGGGCCGTGCCGATGGGAATGGCAAAGCCCAGCCCCTCGAACCTGCGGGTCAGCTCTTTAAAGGTATTAACGCCGACAACCCGTCCTTCTTCGGTCACCAGCGGCCCGCCGCTGTTGCCCGGGTAGACTTTGGCGTCGGTCTTGATAAAACCGTTTTCATATCCTGAAATAACGCCCCGGCTGACCGAATCGCTCAGCGACATGGGGCTGCCGATGGCGAAAACCGGGCTGCCCTGCCCGGGCCGGCCGCTATCAGGGGGCTCCAGACGGGGAGTTTTATAACCGTCCACTTTCAGCAGGGACAGATCATGTTTCCGGCTGGTCCGGATCAGGCGCGCGTTCAGCCGGCTGCCATCCTTGGTCGTGACCGTGAACCGGCTGGCCGCCCCGGCCACGGTCGCCCGGTATTCAAACTTGTCCCGCCGCGACCGGTGCTCACCCTTATCTTCCCGGTATTGCCGCCTTTTCTGCTCAAACTTCTCTTTCCAGTCCCGGTACCGCTCCAGGCGATCATTATAAACCTTCCTGGCCTCCCGCCGATTTTCACCGTCACTCAAATCGTCAATGGACCGCTTCAACCGCTCCAGGTTCTCCGCGGCCTGCTCCAGGCGGGCGGCCTCATGCCGAAACCAGGCTTCGGCCTGCGCCAGGCGATCTTCGGCATCTTCATAAGCCACCCGGGTGTCGGCCATCTGCTGCTTATCGCCTTCCAGCACGTGCCGGTTGGTCAGAATATGGCCTTGGCTGGTAACAAAAAAACCCGACCCCTGGCCGACATCGGAATAGATGGTGACCGTGGCCAGGGCGGCCCACTCCACCCTGGACCGCGGCGCGAACCGGTCCCACAGCCGCTGGGCCAGGTCCTCGCCCCCGGCTTCTTCCCGGACCGCCTCCGGCAGGGTTTCCACCTGGACATCCACGCCTTGCGGCGGGGTGTCCGAAAAATGCCAGTTGCCGTTTTCATCCTGGAACTTGTACATCCCGGCGGCGGCAGCGCCGGTCAGGGCCAGGACCACCAGCCCGGTCAGCGCCGCGGCCAGGCACCCGCGCCCGAATATTTCATAAAATTTTTTTAAAAGCATTTTTTTAATGAATTATTATAATCGTTTATATTTCGTTAGGCAACCATTCCAAAATTACAAATTATCATTTTGCATTTGGTGTTATTCCTCCCCGACCGGCCGGACTTTCTCAAGGCTGGCCCGGGCCTTTTCAATATCAGCGACCGGCGCCCCCGCCGGCAGGCTGTCCAGCAGTCTCTCGCAGAGAAGAAGCGAGGCCCGGACCAGATTGTCCGCCAGATTGTCCGGTGGATTTTTCAGTTCAATGACCAGAAACCCGGGCAGCTCCTTGATGTTGAAGGCCGGCTCAGCCATGATCTTATCATAATTTAGCGTTTTTCTGTCGCCGGACAAGGGAAAAATAGGATAGGGCGATGACGGAGTCAGAGACAATTCCCGCCATTGGTACAGGACCAGGATCGGCTCAAGGGACAAGCGGGCCATTTCCGAGGTGTTCAGAGGGATGCTGGCCAGAGACAACAGATAGGAGTCGCCCTGGTAATAACGGGGAAAACCGTAAAAAGTAGGCTCCCACCCGCCGGAACTCTCCAGGCTGTCGAACAGCAGCAGGTTGTTCTCATCATAAGCGGCTGCCAGGTAAGCGGCCAGCCCCCGCCAATCAGCCTTTTTCCGCGTCTGCTTGTAATCAATCATGGATTGACAGGAAACGGCGATCATTAAGGCCAGAACAGCGGCCGGGATGAGGCCGGCCCATCTAATCGCCCGGACTTTCGCGACCCGTTGCCTGACCCGCTCCAGGAAAAAGGTAGCGAGGATATCAAAAGAGGCGGCCGCCAGGACCATTACCAGGGGCAGCAGGTATATGGCATAGGCGGGACGAAAGGGCCTATCTGATTTGGCGCCGAACACGAAGATGTTGACCAGGGCAAAGCCGGGCAGCAGAAAAAGTATGGCCACCAGACCCGGTTCACGCTTTCGGCGAGACAGGATCAGGAGGGGAGCAAGTAAAACCAGCAGGGCAAGCACTATTGTCAAAGGTTCCGTCTGAACGACAAAGGCTTTCCAGAGCGGCTTTAAATCAAAGTCGCGAAAACCGTTGAGGAGCACTTCCCGGTTGAAGCTGTCGGCCTGGCCGACCGTGTACCTGCCTCCCAAAGACAGGATATTCCGCAAGAACGGCAGGTAAATGAGCAGCGCCAGTACGATCACGCCGGCGGCTGAAACAAAACGCTGCCAAGGGCCGATCGTTTTAAACCCTTGCCTGAGGAGCCTCACCAGCAGCCAGCCGCAAAGGAGGGCCAGGACGACGCTGACGACCACCAGCGGGCTGAGCGTTCTTGAAAAAAGAAGGCCCAGGCAGGACAAAAAGACC
>JAWOCW010000023.1:0-4582 GCA_046483615.1 Desulfosudaceae bacterium | reverse complement strand
GGAACCCGATCGGGACCAATAACTGTCCACCGCCGAGGAGATGATCCGGCCGGTGGTGGTGGGCCAGTCCTCCGCGGCCCGGGTCTTGTCGTACAAGGTATAGGCATAACCGACGATGCCGATGCCGGCCAGAAACACAACCAGAAAAATAATTTTTTTGATCATGACGCGAAGCCCCCGTTGACGGCGGAAAGTCACTCCGGGAAAGGTCGGCCGGGCTTAACAGCCCGGCCGACCCTGACTTGAAAGAATAAACCTGCCTACTCCTCTCCCAGGGTGCTCATTACCCGGGTGAGTCGCTCCTGGGCCTGCTGCACTTTCTGGTTCGACATGTAAGGCATCAGCTTCATGAAGGAATTGCCGAACTTCTGGCCGACCTTTTCCATCTCTTCTTCGGTCATTTCCAGTTCTTCCGGAAGCTCTTCAGCGTCAGCCAGCTCCGGATATTTTTTTTGAATCGCTTTCATTTCCGGAGCCAGCTTCTCCATGCCGTCGGCCAGATCATTGATGGCCTTGGCCGCTTCGTCGGCGCTGTCGACTTTATCCACCGCTTCCACGTAGTTTGACATCAGCTTGACGAATTGCTGGTTGACTTCGATGATATCCGAATATTTGCCGCCGCCGCATCCCATCAGGCCGAAAATCAGCCCCAGCCCCGCCACTACCGCTACCATGTTCCGCATCATAGTTTTCTCCCTGTTTTACCTGTTTACGATCAAGGATTGCTTCCTGGAAAAGTTCTCTATCCCTTATATATTAAAAAAGCGATCCGGGCAACTACCTCTTGCCGGAAGCGGCCGTATCCGGCTGAAAATGATACGGCTGAATTTGATTCGGCTGAAATTTGACAAGCAGTCAGGGTTCTGCTACAGGAATATGGCTGTGGACGGGGCCTGACCTTCAATTATAAACGGATGTTTGATTCGGATCTTTTACGAAAACAGCAAAGTGGATATTGATCATTTTGTGGCGGAACTGTCGGCCGGGTACCGGCAGTGGCCGGCGCCGATAATTACCCTCATCGCCAATCGCGGGGCGACTCCTTTTGAGGTGCTGGTGTCCACCATTCTATCCCTGCGCACCAAGGACGAGGTCACCGCCCGGGCCACCGCCCGGCTGCTGGAACAGGCCAGAACCCCCCGCCAGATGCTGGCCCTGAGTGAAGAGACCCTGGCCGGGCTGATTTACCCGGTCGGATTTTATCCCACCAAGGCCAAGCGCCTGCTGGAAATCAGCCGCCGTCTCCGGGACGATTTTGGCGGCGAAGTGCCGGACACTCTGGAAGAACTGCTGACGCTGCCGGGGGTGGGCCGCAAGACCGCCAACCTGGTTTTGATGGAAGGGTATAACCAGCCGGCCATGTGTGTTGACACCCATGTACACCGCATCAGCAACCGCATTGGTTACGTCGAGACCCGGACGCCGGAGCAGACTGAATTTGCCCTGCGGCGCAAGCTGCCCGCCAGGCACTGGCGGCGCTATAATCAGCTGCTGGTGGCCTTCGGCCAGGTCGTCTGCCGCCCGGTTTCACCCCATTGCAGCCGCTGCCCGGTCAAGGACTCTTGCCCCCGGATCGCGGTGACTCAGTCCCGGTAAACCGGCAGGATAAAAAAGAGGAGAGGAGGAAGGATGACATCATCGTCACTTAAGCTGGTTTCCTGGAACGTCAACGGCCTGCGGGCGGTCATCAAAAAGGATTTTGAACAATCCCTGGCAGCCCTGGACGCCGACCTGGTCGCCCTCCAGGAGACCAAAATACAGGCGGATCAAGTGACCCCTGCCATGCGGCAAATTCGTGATTATGACGCTTATTTCAGCCATGCCACCGTTAAAAAAGGCTACAGCGGCGTGGCCACCTATACCCGGGTCAAGCCGGAGCAGGTCCGCCATGGCATCGGCCGGGATCGTTTTGATAACGAGGGGCGCGTCCTGGAGATGGACCTGGGCGGAGTCCTTTTTTTCAATGTCTATTTTCCCAACGGCCAGATGAGCGAAGAGCGCCTTCAGTATAAGCTTGATTTTTACGAGGCCTTTTTCGCCTATACCGATGATTGCCGCGCCCGGGGATACAGCGTCATCGTGGCCGGTGATTTTAATACCGCTCACAATGAAATTGACCTTAAAAATCATGTGGCCAATTCCAAGCGGTCCGGGTTTCTGCGGATTGAACGCGACTGGCTGGACGAAATAGTCGCCCGGGGGTATGTGGACACCTTTCGCTTCTTCTATCCCGAGACGGTCAAATATTCCTGGTGGTCCTACCGGTTTAACGCCCGCCGGAACAATGCCGGGTGGCGGATCGACTATTTTTTTGTTTCCCGTGATCTGGTTGACAACGGCCGCCTCCGGCAGGCCTTTATTGATAATGATATTTACGGTTCGGATCACTGCCCGGTGGGCATCGTCCTGGAGATGTGAGGCCGGTCTTTCCGGTGCCACCGGTTGTCTTTGAAACAAGAAAAATTGTTTGAATTGATTAAACTGGTAAATATGCTATAATTAAAAAAATTATCAGTGATTTTAGTAGGTTTTGGTAAGGAGGCTGGCCGGGGTCGGTATGGTAATAAGGGGCCGGGTCAAAAAAAGAAAGAGAAAATTTCATTTAAGGAGACAGATGAATGGCGACTTTGAAAAAGAGGATGGCGGTTCTGGCAGCAGCCGGGCTGCTGGCGGGAATTGCGACAATCGGCCTGATGGCCTGTTCCCCCTTGCTGACCGGTGATTACAAATTTCAGATGGGTGATTATCCCGGCGCGATTACCGATCTGACGACCTACCTGGAGACCCATCCGGACTCCTTTCAGGCCAGATATATGCTGGGCCGGACCTATCTGGAATCCGGTGACCCGGAGGCGGCCGCGGAGATGCTGCGGGAGGCTCTGGACCTGAAGCCCGGAGATCCCGAGGCCACCGTCTATCTCGGCCTGGCTCACGTGGCCCGGAATGACTATGAAAACGCCATTGCCGTCTTTGAGTCTTTTCAGGATAAATCCCGGCCGATGGTTGAAAAAGAAGTGCGGCAACAATTGACCCTCCTGAAAATAGCCCAGAGCAAAAAGCTGGCCAAAGAAGCGGTTCAGTCGGAAAAAGAACTGGCCGGCCTCAAGCCGGATCAGAACACTTACGCGGTCTGTTATTATGCCGACAAGACCGCGGATCAGAATCTGCAGGCCTTTCGTAAGGCCCTGGCCGCCATGACCATCAGTAACCTCTCCCAGATTAAATCAATCCGGGTGGTGGAGCGATTGCGACTTCAGGCGCTGCTGGAAGAGATGGCCCTGGGCCAGACCGGCATCATTGATCCCTCCACCGCTCCCCGGACGGGCCGGCTGCTGGGTGCTGAGAATCTGGTTACCGGTATCCTGTCCCGCAATATCAATGCCGTCACCGCCCTGGCCTCAACTTCCCGGGGAAAGGTGGTCGGCAACTCCGCCGTCCAGGTCGACCGGGACCGGTTTTTTGAACTGCCCGGCGCCATTGCTGCCAACGTGGCTGAAATAAAAAATATTTCTCTCACCCCGGCGGAAAAGAAGGCCATCGGCGGCATTCACACCAGAAATCTGGACGCGGCCGTCTATTACGGGCAAGCCCTGGAGGCGCTGGATGTTGCCGACTGGAAAACCGCCCTGACTTATTTTAACAAGGCCCTGGCGGCTGATCCCGAATTTGAACTGGCCGCGCTGGGCCGGGAGTCTTGTCCGGATGACTCCAGCGAAGGGAAAGGCGGATTCGCCACCTTATCCCCGCAGCAGGTAAAATCACGGATTGATCAAGATTTTAATGACGCCGTCAAAGCTCAGGAGGAGGCCGATGCCGCCGCCGAAGACTCGCTCAGCGGTGGTGGCAGTGGCGGTGGCCATTAATTTCCGCGGCTCGTCCGTTACAGATCGCGTCAAACATCAGGCTGTATATTAATTAAGCGGCGGCAGAAGGGGCTTTTCAGGTGCCAGCTGCCGCCGCTTTTATTTCCGGAAAGGTGTGGTCAATGGTGAAACATAAACGACTGCTGCTGTTTGTCTTAGGCGCTGTTTTTCTGATGCCGGTGGCGGCTCGACCGGCCGAAACGGTCCGGACCCTGGCGATTTTACCCTTTGAAAATAATTCCGTCACCGGGGCCGAACAATTGGCCCCGCTCTGCAACGGCCTGCCGGTCATGCTGATGACGGAGCTCAGTAACGCTGATACCAAGGCCTTCAAGCTGATCGAACGGGAGAAAATAAAGGCCCTGCTGGATGAAATTTCTCTGGGCCAGAGCGGCGCCATTGATTCCGCCACGGCCGTTAAGGTCGGCAAGCTGCTGGGCGCGCAATCAATCGCTTTTGGCGCCTTTATGGCCATGGGAAAAATGATGCGGATCGACACGCGTCTTATTGAAGTTGAAACCGGGGAGGTGATAATGGCCGCGAGCATCAGTGGCCAGACCGATAATTTTCTGGTCCTGTTACGGGACCTGGCCGCCCGGCTGGCCCGATCCATGCAAGTCAGCCTGGCCGAACAAAAAACCGGTTCCAAAAGCGACATTGAGGCGGCCGTCCTGTTCGCGCGTGGCGTGGACGCCATGGAACGCGGAGCATCAGACGAG
>JAWOCW010000009.1:0-3794 GCA_046483615.1 Desulfosudaceae bacterium | reverse complement strand
CGTCTTCGGCCTCTTTTCTCTGCAGGAGCTGCCACATGTCTTCCAGCAGAACGGTGGCATGCTTGGCGTCGATCTCCCGGAAGCCGCTCTGCCGGTTGGCCAGCCCGGCCACGGCCACGATCCGATCTCCCCCGAACACCGGCACCCCCATAAAGTTGTAAACAGCGGCATGCCCTTCGGGTATCCCCCGCTTGGCCGGATGATCCCGGTGGTAGTCGTCCACAAAGCAGGGCCGGCGGTGCCGCACCGCTTCGCCCCAGATACCGGCCTCGGCAACCGGAAAATGCAGGAGCGGCTCCCGCACCCGGCATTGTTCCATGGCCGCCCGCGACCAGGCGTGAATGGTCATGACCGTTTCATCCGCGCTCATAAAACCGATAAATCCGAAGCCACTGTCGGTGTCCCGGACAATGGCTTCCAGGGTGAAGTCGGCGATCCGCGACACCGGCGCCTCAGCCAGTTTGTTCAGGGCCAGCATGGATTCCACCCGCAGAAGATCGTGCCGGCGTTCCTCCTGGGCGATTATTCTTTCGGCGGCCCGCCCCAGTCGTTCGGCCACGGCCGTCAGCAGCTTCTCCTCTTCCACCAGAAAAGGGCTGCCCCCGGCCGCGCGAGACAAGGTGCTGTCCGAAAAACCGGACGGGGCAAGGGCGTCCGATGGGCTGGGAGCATCTCCCAGGGAACGGGTGTAAAAAACCTCCACCATGCCCCAGCATTCTCCGTCAACCATGATATCAGACGCCTGCCGCCAGGGGCTCGTCGTAAAGTCGGGGCTTTCGTAGGTTTTATCAAAAAGCACGATCCGGCAACGGGTATGTTGCGGTTCCTGCCAGCAGTCGGGGATAATCCGAACGGTTTCCCGCATGACCTCTGCCAGGGACATTCCCGGCCGCTGCATGACCCGGGAGATCCGGTAGAGGCAATCCAGCTCCTTGACGCGTTCGGCCAGGGCCCGCCCCCGCTCCTGCAGAGTACGCCCCAACTGCCGGTAAGAGGTGACATCCTTGACATTGAGAATGATACCGGCCACCACCGGATCATCCAGCAGGTTGCGGCCGGTTACCTCGAAATGATGCCAGCGCCCATCTTTATCGCGAAGCCGGATATCATCGTCTTGAATCTTCTCGCCGGGACGGGCCAGGCATTCCCTGAATCTGGCCAGGGCCCGGTCATGGTCGTCGGGATGGAGCAACTCAAAGGTGGTCTGGCCGATCCGTTCCCCCGGAGAAAACCCCAGGATCCGTTCCACGGAAGGACTGTGATACCGGACAATACCCTCGGCATCGGTCACCACAATAATGTCCATGCAATTTTGGATAAGCTGATGGAAGTAAGCTTCCCGGCGCCGAATCGCCTGGCGACTCCGGCTTGAGGCCGGAGTCTCTCCAGCCATGAACCGGGGTTCTGGCCGTGTTTCCAGGAATCGTTCCACCAGGGGCAGGATCGTGCCTGGCCCGGCGGGGAGCATCAGGCACTCCGCCGCGCCCTCGTTCAGGAGGCCTGGCCGCCGCGCCCGGTCTTTTTCCGGCAGAAGAACTATCACCGGAACATCGGCCGCGGCTGCCCGGATTTGCCGCAGGACATCCCGGGCATCGGTACGCGGCAGACGACCGGCCAGCAGGATCAGATCCGGCGGGGAGCGCAGCTGCCGCCGCACCCCCCGGTCGGAAGCGGCCGACCGCACCACGCAGCCGGCCTGCCGCAGCATCTCTTCCACCGGAAGACGCCGGGCCCGCTGGCCGTCCGCCACCAGAACCACAGGAATATCTTCAGTAGAAGCAGAAAAAAGATTTTCCGGAGCAGCGGAGAGGGACGAATCTTCTTTGGGGCCGGACGCGGTTTTCTGGCGGGTCATCTCCATACTCCCCGGTGACAAACGGTTGCAAAGAATGAATCTGGCTGAAAATATATTTGAATTAAGTATGACGACTTTTTACGAGGCCATTAAATATTTATTATTACATTTTATTTTTCCCCTGTCAATTTTCAGGAGCGTCGGGTTCAGGCGTATCGGTATCCTGACCACCGCCCGAATCATGAGGGAGCGCTACCACAACCTGCCCCATCTGCCGCCGGACAAGGCCCTGCCAAAGGCGCGACTGGACCTGGCCGATCAAATGGCCCCTGCTTCCGGGCTTCTTTTCTGCTGACCGGCGCGGGGCAGATGTTTCTTGCCAGCCTTAATCCACGTCCACCGGCTCCCGGCACTGGCGGCAGCGCTTGGCCCCGCGGAACAGGGGATAGCCGCAATGGGGGCAGTGATATCGTTTGATCTCCTCGGCCACCCATTTTTCGGTGCCCCACTCCCGCCACTGGGGAATGGCCCGCAGCATGACCTTTTTGCCCACCGGCATGGGAAACTCCTCGATCAGGGTGCAGGGAAAGTCGTCGCACTGGTGGCAGCCTTCGATGCCCTTTTCCCGGGTGCAGGTCTTGATGGGGCAGATGCGGCAGTAAAAAAAGATGGCCGCTTCATCGTCATGCAGGCAACCCCGGCAGTGGATATCCTCCGACCGGGTGCCGTAGACCGCGCACAATCGCTCCTTGAACTTTTCATTGTTGTCGCGGTCGGCCAGGTAGATGCCGCAGACCCCGCAGTACAGCCCGCAGGGGGCCAGAAAATCAGGGTTGATGTCCATGGGTCCCTCCTTTGGTTCAGTTGCGCGCCCGGCCGATGGGAAAGGCCTGGCCGCTGATGGAGATGGTGGGGTACTGCGCCCGCTGAAAGACCTTTTCCGCCAGCAGGGGCACCTCGTTATCCACGTAATCGGCCAGGGCGGTGGTCTTGACGTAGCCGGTGCCGCCCGGATCGGCCTTGCCGCTCAGCCCCTCGGCCAGGACATAGGTGAACAGGCCGTGCCCCTGGTACCCTTCCAGGGCTTCCTGCCGGGAGGTGGAGGCCGACAAAATGGTGGAGCCCACCGCCCGGCTCAATATCTTCAGGGCCGTGTCTTCGCTCAGGCCGCGGGTCATCACCGCCACCTGGATGGCCTCACCCAGGGCGCCGGCGTTGCAGGTATCGATGATGATGAGCTTTTTGGTGGCCGGGATATTGGCGATGGCCGCCGTGAGCATGCCCTGGGAAATGGCGTCGGTTTTCAGTTTTTCCGTGCGCAGGGAGCCGACATTGGAAGTGATCAGAAAATACTGGCCGTCGTCGACCGTGCCGTGGCTGGCGATGTAAAAGACGAACAGATCCTCCGGCCGCAGGGACTTCATGCTGGCAAGTTCGTCGAGGATGGCGGCGCTGGTGGTTTCGGCCGGGGCGACGCGTTGGCGGATGTCCACCGTCTTGAAAAGCCCTTTGGCGCCCCGGGCCAGGGTCCCGGCGAAAAGTTCGGCGTCGGCCACCGGATAGTTGAGCCGGAGCGCCGGGTTTTTGAACTCATTCACGCCCACCACCAGGGCGTACAGGGAGGCTTTCCGGGGAGCGGCAAAATCCGCCGCCACTTCCAGCACGGCCGGATTGCTCCGCATGGTGTTGTCGCTGTTAAAGGCCACGGCCGTGATGGTGTTATCGCCCTCGGCCAGCTTGAGATCATATTCCCGGACCCGGACGCCGGTCCCCGTCCCGTCCGGGCTGTCCATGACCACGGCCGTGCCGTTGAGGTAAATCCGGACATCCCCGAGGCCGCCGCCCTGGTCTTCTAAGCGCAGTCGCACGGTCATTTCCCCGGTGTCGACGGTAGCCGGCGTGTCCACGATGCTCACCCGCGGCGGCGGCTTTATCCCGGCCAGGTTTTTGAAACTATCAAGGGAGCCGCCGGCCAGGGCCACCCCCACCAGGTCCGGCC
>JAWOCW010000007.1:0-2780 GCA_046483615.1 Desulfosudaceae bacterium | reverse complement strand
CCGTACCATCGATTATTTCCAATCCACCACCGACGGCCGCGTCAAGCTGGATTCCCTGGTCAAGATCCTGCAGAACGCGGCTTTGAATCACGTCCATGAAGCGGACCGTGATTCCCAGGTGCTGATCGCGGCCGGTTACGCCTGGATTTTGAACAAGATCGTGGTCGATATCATCCGTCACCCGCTGTATGGTGAGACCCTGACGGTGCGCACCTGGCACCGGGGCGCCCGGGGTTATAAATCATATCGGGAGTATGAGATCCGGTCCGGAGAGGAAACAGTGGCTTTGGCCTCCAGTGTCTGGCTTTTTCTGGACCTGGAGCGGCGCCGGGTGGTGCGGGTGCCCCGGGAAACCAATGATCTGTACGGAACGGAGCCGGCCGTCGCCCTGGATCGGGACATTGAAGAATGGAAGCCGGACAAGAAACTTGTTCCGGAATTCGTCACCGATATTACCACCCGACGGTCGGATTACGACATGCTGGGGCATGTCAACAACGCCGCTTATTTTGATTACCTGGACACCCTCCTGCATCGTTTTTCCAGCGACCGCCAGTCTTTGAAAACCATCGCCATCCAGTACAACCGGGAAATCCACAACCGGATCGAGCATATCCGGGCCGGCCTTACCGCTAATGGCGGCGGCCGGCATCTTTTCACCCTGTATGACGACTCCGGCCTTTATGCCTGCGGTGAAATCCTGACCATCCCGGCGGCGGGGAGCTGAATCCGGCTCCGGGCCTCCCCGGGATTTCCCCCGTAACTCCTCACAAACTCCCCCGGAATGGGAAAAACCGGATGAAAAATTCTGGATTTTTTCCGAAAATCAGGTTAAAATAAAATTAAAATAAGGTTTCTCATAACCCCACGTTACGTTTTACGTTTTTCACGTTTTTCCGTTTTTCGCCCGGTTTTCCCGGCGCTGAGGCCGGACGCTTATCATTGATGGACTTCCGGATTTTTCCACAAAGGAGGCTGCCCATGCAGAACAATCTTGCCAACCCCGCCCCGCTGGGACTGATGGGTTTCGGGATGACCACGGTCCTGTTGAATATCCACAATGCCGGTTTTTTCCCCTTAAGCGCCATGGTTTTGTCCATGGGAATCTTTTACGGGGGCATCGCCCAGATCATTGCCGGTATATTTGAATTCCGCAAGGGCAACACCTTTGGACTGGTGGCTTTTCTGTCCTACGGTCATTTCTGGCTGAGCCTGGTCGGATTGATGCTGCTGCCCAAACTGGGCCTGGCCGAGGCCACTCCGGCCGGTTTCATGGGCTGGTACCTGTTTTTATGGGGATTGTTTACCCTGTTTATGTTTATTGGCACCTTGAAGAAAAACCGCGCCTTGCAGACGGTTTTTCTGACGCTGGTGATTCTTTTCTGGCTGCTGGCGTTGAATGATTGGACCGGCAGTGCCTGGATCGGCGTCCTCGCCGGATATGAAGGAATTATCTGCGGGGCCAGTGCCATTTACCTGGCCATGGCGGAAGTGATCAACGAGGCCCATGGCAAGGTCCTGCTGCCCATCGGCGAACCAAAGGCCGGCTGAGCAGGATTTTTCACGAGTCGATTTGAGCGCAGCTGCAAGCAGGCGTGGCGTCATTTTCATGATTTCTGGTTCGTCTAAACCGGGTATAAGTCGAGCTGTTTTTCATTACGGTTTTTTTACCAGGTCCTGCAGCCGCAAGCCGTCTTCCGTGGCCCGGGCCAGCCGCTGATAAAAATCGAAGTGCTCCCGGAACTTGTCGCGGTGACCGGCGCCACCGAGATGCATCCATCCGGCGTCCACGATTTGCGCCTGGTACGAAGTCGCGCTGTTGTCCAGAGGGTCGATGAATTCGAAGCGCTCTCTTTTCCCGAAGAGCAGCCCTTCCCGGTCATGGTGCCGGTAAAAAACCGGCCAGTTGCGGCCGCCGGTATCCAGGTCCCGGGAAAAATCATTCAGAAAATTCAGGGGAAGCTCCCGTACCGCGGAAAAATAATAAGCACTATAACCGGCCCACAGGGTCCACCACCCCCACTTGCCGGCCTTCCGGGGCCCGTAAAACGGCTGGTCTTCCGGTATGCTGCCGAGGCAGACCTTTTCCATCGGGATCAGGTCATGGTCGATGAAGGTGAAGGTCCGCGGTTCTATGGCGCGCACCACATTGTGAAACACCCAGGTCATGGCCATGCCGTGGGACCGGTTCGGATGCCGGGTCGGGCTGAACGGCAGCGGCAGGTAGGGGGTGCCGTTCTTCCGGCAGACCGCCTCGATCTCCCGTCGCGCCTCTTTCCCGCGGGAATTGTCGAAAACCAGAAAATTGCCGTCCGAGACGTTGCGGGCGGCCATTTTCAGGAGCCAGTCCAGGACCCAGGGCTTTTCAAAAGCGATCACCAGCCCGATGTTTCTGCCGGACAAAGGCGCCACATCCTGAAGAAAACCACGCAGTCGGCCCGGCCGCAAGCCGCGGAAAACACGCTGCAGAATGTCGTTGCCAACTTGGATGAGCAGGTGATCGAGCGGCTTTACCCGCAGCCATTCCCGCGTTGTATAATACTGAAGCGGACGCACGCCTGAAAATCCTTCCCTGAAGTTGCCCGGCCCTACGGATGGTCACCGGATTCATGAAACTATTTCTTTTTTCCTGCCCCCCGCTCCGGTTCCGAAAATCAGCAACCACAGGGCGGCAAGGATGATAATTCGCTTTTATGGCCCCCATCTATAGCCAGGATGACCTTGTGTGTCAATATTTTTGAGGCAGCTCTACTGTGTCAGCCAGCTGGAAGATTAAGGGA
>JAWOCW010000357.1:0-2598 GCA_046483615.1 Desulfosudaceae bacterium | reverse complement strand
CGGAATCCAGACACGTCATCCCGCAAACATCGGCGAGAAAGTACCTCGTCATTCCGGCGAACGCCGGAATCCAGAAACGTCATTCCGGCGAACGCCGGAATCCAGATAAAATAGATGCTTTCATACCACACCCCGCCTCCGGCTTTATCGTCATCCCGGACTCCGATCCGGAACGGGCTGACGAGATGTGCGGCGGAGGGGATGGATTGACGGCCCGGGCGGGCCGGGGCGAAAGATACGACGGCAAGCCTCAAACCGGCTCTAAATTATTGAAGGGTTTGAGAACCAGTTCGCTCAGGGCGGGATGGATATGCATGCTCCCGGCCAGTAAATTCAACTTACCGCCCAGGGCCATGATGGTGACGATCTCCTGGATAAGAACAGCGGCCTGGGGACCGAAGATATGAAATCCAACGATGGTCAGATCTTTCTGATTGACGATGGCCTTGGCGAATCCGGCCTGCTCTCTTAAGGCCATGCCCTTGGCCACATCCAGGTACCGGGCCCGGCCCACCAGGATATTATCATACTCTTTTTGAGCGGCCGCTTCTGTCAAACCCACTGAGGCGATTTGCGGATAGCTGAAAACAGCCTGGGGGGCCGGCCGGTAGTTAAACTCTTTTTGGGATTTGTCGCGGGAGTTATGCCAGGCCAGGCCGGCTTCTTCATAAGCGACGTGGGTAAACATTTTTTTACCGATAATATCGCCGAAAGCCCAGATATCTTCCCGGCTGGTCCGGAGATAATTGTCCGCCTTGATAAAACCCCGCTGATCCGTGTCTATGCCGCTTTTCTCCACCCGCAGCAGATCGGCGTTGGAACGGCGGCCGGTGGCGACCAGGACCTGATCAGCGGTTACGGTCACGGCCCGGCCGGTGGCCTGGTCGGTTCCGGTTATTTTATATTCCCCATTATTCTTTTCAATCGCTTGCGCCAGGGTATGGACATAAACCGTCATCCTCTTTTCATAAGCCTGCCGCAGGGCTTCCGACACCTCGGGTTCGGCCCCGGGAACAAGCCGGCTGTCGCTCTGCATGATGGTCACCCGGCTGCCCATGGCCGAAAAAAAATGGCCGTATTCAGCGGCGATGTAGCCGCCCCCGATAATGGCCAGTCGCGGCGGGACCTCTTCCAGCTGCAGCAGCGATTCGCTGGTCAGGTAATCGGTTTTGTCAAGGCCCTCCACGGCCGGGATTTCCGGCCGGGCCCCGGCCGCGAGGAATATGGATTTGCCCTGGAGACTGCGATCCTCTACCCGCAATATTTTATCATCCACGAATTCACCGGTTCCCTCGTAATAATCGAAGCGCTGGTCAGCCCGCAGATTTTCATGGATGTGCTGATGGTCGGGAATAACGGCTTCCCGCATCTCTTTCATGACGCGCTTGAAATCAATGGACTCAATGGAGGCGCCAAGGCCGAAGCGGTCGGCTTCACCGATTTCCATGACCCGGTCGGCCACCGCCATCAGCATTTTGGACGGAATGCAACCCGTGTTCAAGCAGGTGCCGCCGGCCGGCCCCTTGTCCACCAGCGCGGTGGACAGGCCGGCGGCAACGGCATTTTCCACGATCATCATACCGGAACCGGAACCGACCACAATGACATCATACTCTTTGGACTTCTTTTTCCGGTCTGGTTTAAAAGGCATGGGAACAAGACCTCCGGGGATAGTAATCAATTCTGATGGTTGCGTAAAAAATCATTTTTGGGACGGCAAAGTAAAAAGTTCAAGATCAAGGCGCACCGTATTTCGAGGAATGGAGCGTACTTAGCAGTACGTGACATGACGAGAAATGCGGTGCAACGTAGATATTGGACTTTTTACGAAGCCGTCACTTCTGATCAATAAACAGGCCTCATATAACCGGAATCTTTTTCCACTGCCATGACGCCGACCTGGTCTTCACTCTTTTTAGTCACGATTTCAATTTTATAGAATCTGTCCTCTTCGGTTACTTTTCCGATTTTCAGATTCAGATTCTGCCTGGACAGGGACTCGCGAACGATTTCCTTGGCGGTGTCAACGTCCACGGCCTCCCCGGCGGAACGATTCCAGCCCGGCTGAGCGTCATAACCCCGGCCCATCATGCCTGGTCCACGCCCCCGGCCCATCATGCCCGGGCCATAGCCCCGATCATAACCCCGATCATAACCCCGGACCATCATGCCCGGGCCGGCGCCGCGGTGCCTCCTGCCCCAGCCATAATCATCGCCGCCCTGAAATCCCTGGCCGCAATAGGGACAATAATTCCAATCTCCACTGGCGGCGGGACCGTATTCAGAGCCCGTCCTGCCATAAATCCGGCCGGTGCGCTTATCAATCCGGACGCGATTAACGACCTCGTCGTCCTGGTTGAGGACTTCACCTTCAAAAAAAAGGTCTTGCTCCGCGATCTGGCCGGGCTTCAGATTGGAATCACCCCTTGCTTCCAGATATTCATCCATAATTGACTCCGCCTTGTCCTTATCAACGGGACCAGACCAGCCCGGCCGGGGCGAGTCCAGGCCGAACCACCCGAACATCATGCCGGGCTGGGCGTAAGTCGCGCCGGCAAACATCAGGGTCACTGTCAATAACGCCAGACAATATAAATT
>JAWOCW010000302.1:0-10111 GCA_046483615.1 Desulfosudaceae bacterium | reverse complement strand
GCTGGACATAAAACCGCATATTATCGACCGGGAAACATGTCCCAGTTACGAAGGCGCGGGTTAACCTGAAAAGAGCGATTTCCAAGTTTGATGTGCTCGT
This sequence comes from Desulfosudaceae bacterium, assembly GCA_046483615.1. GTDB lineage: Bacteria > Desulfobacterota > Desulfobacteria > Desulfobacterales > Desulfosudaceae > CAYTQK01. The sequence goes on along the minus strand of JAWOCW010000302.1, from coordinate 10,011 downwards.
AAAAAGTCGTGGTGAGACGGCTTTGTAAAAAGTTCAAGATCAAGGCTTGCGCAATCACGAAGAATGCAGCGTACTTAGCGTACGTGAAATTCTGAGTGATTGCGCGTAACGCAGATATTGGACTTTTTACGAAGCCGTCAAGTCTGCCGCAGACGCCAGGAAGCAGCTTGAAACCAATCTATACGGAAATGACGGACAGAAGCCGGCTTTTCGGAAATCTTCAGGGATTATCAGTCATGATTAGCGGGTGGCTTGACATAAACAGTCGGGCGGGACGCGGATCTCGTATCGGGCCGGGCCGGGAGATGCTGGCCGCCTTTTTCATGATGCTGCTGGTGGTTGGCCTGGTCGGGCCGGCCGCGGCCAAGACCATTCCCGTTTTTGTCAGCATTCCACCCCAGAAATTCCTGGTCGAACGGATCGGCGGTGATCGCCTGAAAGTGTCAGTGCTGGTGCCGCCTGGTCAGAATCCGGCCACTTTTTCTCTTTCCCCGTCCACCATGGCGGACCTGGCCCGGGCTCGTCTTTTTTTCCGCAGCGGGGTGCCTTTTGAAGAAACTGTTTTGCCGAAAATCAAACAGGCCGGTAAAAACCTGGGCGTGGTCGATACCCTTAAGGACGTCCCTTTGCGCAGCATTAATCACGACGAGGCCGCCTTGTCAAGTCATGATGAGAATCAAGGCGCTGATCCGCATACCTGGCTGAATCCTCTGCTGGTAAAACAACAGGCCGAAACCATAACGGAGGCTTTGTGTGAAGCGGATCCGGCCGGTTGCCGTGAATACCGGGCTAACTGCCGGGATCTGCGGCAAGACCTCGATGACCTGCACCGGCAGTTGTCAGAAGCCCTGGAACCGGTGCGCGGCCAGACCATGTTCGTGTTTCATCCGGCTTTCGGTTATTTTGCCGATGCTTACGGTCTTCGCCAGGTGGCCGTGGAAATTGAAGGCAAGGCGCCACAAGGCCGGAAGCTGGTTGAGTTTATCAACCTGGCCCGGGAAAATCAGGTCCAGGTGGTTTTTGTGCAGCCTCAGTTTGACGATAAGGCCGCCCGCAATATCGCCCGGGCCATTGACGGGGTGGTGGTGCCCCTGGATCCGCTGGCCGAAGATTATATTACCAACATGCGGGATTTGGCCCAAAAGATCAGGCGGGCTTTATTAAGCGGCAAAAACAGAACAGATCAGTCGGAAAATTCGTCGCGGTGAGCCTGGAAGAGGGAGCCGGAATAATGTCTGGAGAAAAAGAACCTGTCATCAGATTTGAAAACGTGTCTTATTACCACGGTCGATGGCCGATCCTGGAAGATATCAGCCTGACCGTGTCCGCCGGTGATTTTGTGGCCGTGGTCGGCCCCAACGGGGGCGGTAAAACCACTTTTTTGAAGTTGATCCTGGGATTACTGCGGCCCACCCGGGGCCGGGTGCGGGTCTTTGGCGAGACTCCCCAGAAGGCCTGTCGCCGGACAGGCTATTTACCGCAGTACGCTCACCTGGACCCTCAATATCCGGTCAACGTCATGGAAGTGGTTCTTATGGGCAGATTGGGATCGGGGTTTCGGATGAGATACCGTTCCCGGGACCGGGAGATAGCCGAGAAATCTCTGGAAGAGACCGGAGTGCGGCACTTGGCTGATCGTAATTTCAGCGAGCTTTCCGGGGGGCAGCGGCAGCGGGTGCTCATCGCCCGGGCCCTGTGCACCGAACCGGAGCTGCTGCTTTTGGACGAACCGACCGCCAATGTCGATCCGGGAGTGGAAGAGGCCCTGTTTGAAGTGTTGCGTCAACTCAACCGCAAAATGACTATCCTGGTGGTATCCCATGACATGGGGTTTGTCTCGCGCCAGGTTAAAAGTGTTGTCTGCGTCAACCGCACCCTGGTGGTCCATCCCACCAGCGCCATTGAGGGCCAGGTCATCAAGGATATTTACGGGCAGGGCATGCGCCTGATCCGGCATGATCATCGTTGCAGTGAAAGAGGACATGAGTGTGACTGATTTGTGGAACATCATGTTTGATCCGGATATCGCCTTTTTCCGAATGGCCGTGATGATGGCTACCCTGGCCAGCGTTGCCTTTGGTATCATGGGAACCTATGTGGTCACCCGGAGGATCAGTTACCTGGCCGGGGCGATTGCTCATTGTGTTTTCGGCGGGATCGGGGCCGGTCTTTTTTTGCAAAAAAGGATCGGCCTGGAATGGTTTGATCCCATGCTGGGGGCCATTGTGGCGGCTCTTCTGGCCGCTTTGCTGATCGGACTGGTCAGCACGCACGCCAGCCAGAGGGAGGATACCGTTATCGGAGCGCTGTGGGCCATCGGCATGGCGGTGGGACTGGTGTTTATCGACCTGACGCCGGGATATTTCGATGCCATGAGTTACCTGTTCGGTGACATTCTGCTGATCAGCCGTCAGGATCTGCTGATTGTGGCCCTGCTGGATGTGGTGGTGGTGGGAGTGGCTCTGGGATTTAACAACTACCTGCTGGCCGCCTGTTTTGATGATGAATTCGCTGTTTTGCGCGGCATTCCGGTCAACCTCATTTATCTGCTGCTGCTCTGCCTGACGGCGCTGACGGTGGTGCTGCTGGTGCGGGTGGTGGGGATTATCATGGTTATCGCCCTGTTAACCATTCCGGCCGCTATAGCCGGTTATTTTGTCAAGACCATCCGGAATATGATGGTGCTGGCCATTTTACTCTGCGTGGTCTTCAACTGGGTCGGCCTGGCCGCCAGTTACACCCTGAATCTTTCCAGCGGGGCTACCGTGATCCTGGTGGCCGGGACTGTTTATCTGGCGGTAAGCGCCGGTTTTAAAATTTCTTCACGGCTGACGAGACCTTTACGTTTAAAGGCGGGGTTACTGAATCGTTCCGCCGGTGAGCCGGCCGGTGAGACTGAAGACGTTTTTGATAAGTCAGGATAAGATCATGAAAGAACGGGTTGGCTTGATAATGGCGTTGTGCTTGTTGCTTTTGGCCGGCGGTGGCTGTGCTCCCGCCGACGATGAGGCCGGAACGCGTATTGACGCGGGAAGGGCCTTGCTGGAGGACAACCAGTATCAAAAGGCGCGGGCTGAATTTAAGCGGGCGCTGGCTGTTGACGAAACTTCCACAGCCGCCTGGTCGGGACTGGCGGAAGCCAGTCTGAAACGGGGAGAGGTGAAAGCGGCGACTGAGGCTTATCAGCGCATTCTGGATATTGACCCGGAGCACGCCACGGCCCGGATAAAAATAGCCAGGTTCGATGTGCTGGCCGGACGTCTGGAGCTGGCGGAAGAAAAAATCCGGCAGGTGTTAAGCATCCATCCCGGCCGGGTCGAGGCCCTTTTTGTTCTTGCTGATATCCAGGAAAAATCCGGCAACATGGATCAGGCCGTCCGGATATATCAAGACATTATCTCTCAGGACGACCTTGATAATTCCCGGGTAGTCAAGGCCCTGACCAATCAGGCCAGGGTACAGGCTCGCTCCGGCGAACTGGATCAGGCGGAAATCAGCTTAATCAAGGCGGTCGCCCTTGAAACCGGGTCGCTGGAGCCCCGCTTGATGCTGTTTAATCTTTATCTGGCCCGTCAGAATCTGGAAAAGGCCGAAGAAGTTATCACCGCGATTGTCGATGCCCATCCGGGTAATCAACGTCTGCGGTTATTGTTGGGAAAATTCTATTTTCAACAGGGTCGGACGAAAAAAGCGGAAGCCGCTTTTTTACAGGCCACCCGGATCGGGCAGCGGGATCTGCTGCCCTGGATTATGGCCGGTAAATTTTATGACGCCGTCAACCAGCCGGATGAAGCCCTGGAAATGTATGAAACAGCCCGTAAGCTGGAACCACATAACACCAAGGTGCTGACGACCCTGGCGGAATTCCATCTGAAGCGCCAAAATAACCGGGAGGCCCGGACGATCCTTGACCAACTGCTTGATCATAATCCGGGTTATTTCCCGGCCCGCCTGCTGAAAGTGCGCCAGGCCATCAGCGCCGGTAACTTTGATCGGGCCTTAGAGCTGTGCCAGCGTTACTTGAAGGGCAACCCGGCCTCAAATGACCTCTGGACCCTTAAGGGACTCGCTTACCTGGAGCAGGAAGAATTTCAGAAAGCCGAAGACAGCCTGAAAGAAGCGATTAGAATATCCCCGCAAGATATTTACGCCAGAATAAACCTGGCCCGGGTTTATCTGCAACAGGGCCAGACAGAAGCGGTGGACCAGGTCAACCGGGAACTTTTTGCTTTAATCAACAAACATTCCGGTATGGCGGTTATCCTGGGAGACAAGAACCTTCACCTGCAAACAGTCAAAGAAAGTCTCCAATCGCTTGACGACCTGTCCCGGTTCGTCGCCACCAATCCTTTCGGTCGCATGCGCCTGGAGTCCCTGGAGCGCCTGACCCAGCAGTACGATTATCTGATGCAAAGCCTGGAAGCGTTGTTGGCCAATAATCCTTTCATGATTAAGGTGTTTGAAAGCATGGTCCTGCTTCACGCCGTCCGGGGAGAATATGACCTTGCCCTGGAAAAATGCGACCGTCAGATTGAGGAGTTACAGGATCATCCGGACAAGGTGGCGGCTGTTTACAATGTCCGGGGCGGTTTGCTGCTGGCGCGGGGCGATGTTGACCAGGCGGTTGAGGCCTATCAAAAGGCCGTAGACCTGGCTCCTGATTTTCTACAACCCTATTATGGCCTGGCTAAATGCTATATCGTCAACAAGGATCTGGACAGTGCCATCGGCCAGTATCTGGCCATTCTGGACCGACGTCCCGACCAGGCCGGTCCGCACCTGATGCTGGGGATTCTTTATAAACTTCGGGAAAACTTGTCCGCGGCTGAAAAGCATTATCGCCGGGCCCTTGAGATCGATCCTGATTTGACCCAGGCGGCTAACAACCTGGCTTATCTGCTGGCCGAAAATGGTCGCGAGCTGGATAAGGCCTTGAACCTGGCACTTGAGGTCAAATCCCGCAATCCGGATGATCCTTATATCAGGGATACCCTGGGCTGGGTTTATTATCAAAAGGGACTTTACGAAGAGGCCGTCCGGGAGCTTTCCTTCAGCGCCCAGGAGCTGCCGGACAATGCCATCGCTCACTATCATCTCGGTATGGCCTGGTATCAGCGAGGTGATTTTGAACAGGCCGGAAAGTACCTGAAACGAGCCCTGGAAATTGACGGTGGTTTTTCGCGTGCCGTTCAGGCCGGTAAAATTCTGGAAAAGATGGAAAAGGATTAAACAGGACTGACCCCGATATTGTAAGAAAGCAGATTGGATTTATTACAAAATCACCAAAAAAATTAAGATGAAATATTTTCCCTTAAAAATAGCGGCGTTGCTGATAGTGATCACGCCGGTTCTGTTTTTTGCCACCGTCTTTGGCCTGCAATTTCTGGCAGAAACCAGGTATGCCAGGGAAATAGAAAATAATTACCTCGGGGATACGGCACCGCTCTTTGAGGGGGAAATTCGTCTGCGTGAGGCGGTCAACAACAATATCGATGATTATCTGCACGACCGGCTCTTGCCGCGTCTCGGGGCCAGGGTAGACGCTACCGTGACAGCCGGTCAGAATATCGTTATTTATCCCGCCTCCCCGGATTCCCCCGAAGACGTTATCAAGCCGCCCATGTCCCATGAAATCGCGGCTGAAAATTACCGGCTGATGAGCCAGGGCCTGTCGGTGTCCGTCAGAACTTTATTCCCCTGGAATTCCCTGCTGGTCATCTTTATTTTTATTGCCTACCTGCTGGCCGCCTCGGTGGTCTTTTCGCGTTTTTACGTGGCCGGGGCCGCCCGGGCCCGGGAGGAAGCCCGGGAAAAAAGCCGGGAGCTGGAACGGCTCCGGGAGCTGGAGCGAGAACACGCGGAACGCCTGAGCAGTCTTAACAACGAAAAACGTCGACTGGCCAGCGAGATGGTGGCGGTCAGAAACAATCTTCTGGAACACCGGGAAAAAACCAGTCAGAACGAAGACGCCATGATCGATGAAATAATCGAGCTGGAAGAAAAGATCCAGCAGAACATCAAGCTCCGGGAGGCCTTGCGCGAGGAGAACGAGTCTTTGAGGCAGACTGCCCGGCGTTTTGAAGATGAAAAACGGAAACGGAGCAATCGCGAAGCAATTTACGGCAACCTGGAAAAACGGTTCAAGACTCTTTACAAGAACGTGGCTCTTCATGAACGGGCCCTGGATAATTTTTTCGATCTGACCGATGATATGCGAATCAAGGCGGAAGAAGTTATCAAGCAGCTTGACACGGATTCCTCCCTGGTTGACATTAAGCGCAAGGTGGATTTGAAAAAAGGGCGGGAAAAGGTTTTCGAAGTTATTTTTTCTTATAATGGACGGCTTTATTTCAGAAACAGGAACGACGGCCGGGTAGAGGTGCTGAGCATCGGTACCAAGAATTCACAATCCCGTGATTTGTCTTTTTTAAACAACTTATGATCTCCTCAGCCCGGATATGAAAATGACCGAGACCGGCATGGTGCCCGTTAAGAAAGGCAGTGTTTTTGAGCTGGAGATCGAGTCCCTGGCTTTTGGCGGCCGGGGCGTGAGCCGGATTAACGGCTTAACTGTTTTCGTGGACAATACCGTGCCCGGCGACCAGGTCCTGGCCCGGATCGTTAAAAAGAAAAAACGATTTGTCGAAGCCCGGCTGCTGGAAGTGATCGAGGCCTCCTCGTTTCGAAGGCAGCCTTTGTGCCGGCTGTGCGGGTTCTGCGGGGGATGCCGGCTTCAGATCGTTGATTACGAAAAGCAGCTGGAATATAAGACCACCCAGGTCAGAGACGCCTTGGCCCGGATTGCCCTTATGCCGGAGGTGACGGTCCATCCGGTTATTCCCGCTCAACAGGTTCTTGGTTATCGCAACAAGATGGAGTTTGCCTGTTCCGACCGGCGTTGGTTGCTTCCTGAAGAGATGGGCGATCCGGAAGCGGACACCGGTTTTGCCCTGGGTCTGCACGCCCCGGGTACTTTTTACAAAATTCTGGACGTGGAACAATGCTGGCTTTTTCCGGAGCAGGGCAGTGAAATTCTTGACGTTATTCGCGGGTTCATCAGGCAATCTCCGGCGCCGGTGTACAGCCTGCGCACTCATACCGGTTTCTGGCGGTTTGTCATGATGCGCCATTCGGTGGCCCACGATAATTGGCTGGTCAACCTGGTCACCTCCAGCGAGGAGCGGGAGCGGGTACAGGGTCTGGCGGATCTGCTGAGGGACAGTTTCCCGGAGGTGGCCGGGGTGGTCAACAATATTACCGCCAGCAAAGCCGGGGTGGCCCTGGGAGAAAAAGAGATTACCCTGGCCGGGTCCGCCCGAATTGAAGAAAAGCTGGGGGATTATCGGTATGATATTTCCGCCAACTCTTTTTTTCAGACCAATACCCGCGGAGCGGAGCAACTCTATCAGGTGGCGGCTGATTATGCTGGTCTGACCGGCCGGGAAACCGTGGTCGATCTGTACTGCGGCACCGGCACCATCGGTATCTGGCTGTCCCGGAACGCTGCCAGCGTTATCGGGCTGGAGATTAATGAGAGCTGTATCGCCGACGCCGAGAGGAATCGGCGGAAAAACGCCGCCGACAATGTCCGATTCCTGACCGGCGACGTCCGGGAAACCCTGGCCAGGCTGGACGGCGCCGTGGATGTGCTGCTTATCGATCCTCCGCGGGCGGGTATGCACAAGGATGTCGTCCGCCAAATCCTGGAACTGGCGCCGCCCAAAATCATTTATGTCTCCTGCAATCCGGCCACCTTGGCGCGTGACGCCGCCCTGCTGGCCGAGTCTTATGCCGTGGTTGAGGTGCAGCCGGTGGACATGTTTCCCCACACCCCTCATATCGAATCTGTGGCCCGCCTGGTCAGAAAGGAAGAAATTCATGAGTAGTTTTACCGGGAGAGATCTTTCAGGGAGTGATCTTTCAGGCGAAGGATCGCTTATTCTGGCCTCGGCTTCTCCCCGGCGCAAATACCTGCTGGAGCAGGCTGGTCTTTCTTTTTCGGTGCGGGTCAGCCGGGTCGATGAAAGCGTCATGCCCTGGTCGGACCCGGTCGCCTATACCGGTCGCCTGGCCGCCGCCAAGGCGGCTGAGATCGCCGAACAATATCCGGACAGCTGGGTTATCGGGGCGGATACCATCGTGGTCGCGGAGGGAGTAGTCCTGGAAAAGCCTTCCTCCCGGGATGCCGCCCGGCAAATGCTGAGCCGGCTGAGCGGCCTCGTCCATGAAGTGTACACCGGTTATGCCATTGTCTGCCATGCCCGACAGCATGAGTACGTCGAGACGATTCGCACCGAAGTGCGGTTCAAAAATCTTTCCTCCCGGGAAATCGAGTGGTATATCCATACCAGCGAACCTTATGACAAGGCCGGCGCCTATGCCATCCAGGGGCTGGGTTCGTTTCTGGTCCGGGAAATCCGGGGCTCTTATACCAATGTAGTGGGGCTGCCCGTGTGCGAGGTGCTGGATTATTTGTGGCGTCTTGGCCTGGTCAATCGGGAAGTACCGGCAGCCGCAACTGTTGACCGGGAGGTTTGTTCATGAAACAGGTCCTGTCAGAGATCACCGGCCGGATCAGATCCGCCGCGACCTCCGTCGGCCGTGATCCCGGAGAAATCACCCTGGTAGCCGTCAGTAAGACCCACCCGGCCGCGACAGTTGCCCGGGGAATCGCCGCCGGCATACGCCACCTGGGGGAAAATTATATCCAGGAAGCCCGGGAGAAAATCGAGACTCTGTCCGGCGAACCGGTTACCTGGCATTTTATCGGCCACCTGCAATCCAATAAGGCCAAATACGCGGTGGATCTGTTCGAGTGGATTCACAGCCTGGATTCGCTTAAATTGGCCCGGGCCCTGGACCGGGAGGCCGCCAAGCGGGGCCTGGTTCAGAAAGTCTTGATTCAGGTTAACCTCGGCGATGAAAAGTCCAAGTCCGGGGTAGCCGGGGAAAAAGCGGCTGAGCTGGCGGCCGCCGCCGGCGAACTGGAGCACCTCTCCGTGCGGGGGCTGATGACGCTGCCGCCCTTGTATAATGATCCGGAGAGAGTCCGGCCATACTTTGCCGCCCTGCGGCGTCTGCGGGATGATATCCGGGCCCGGTCTCTGCCGGGGGTTGACATGAGCGAATTATCCATGGGCATGACCGGTGATTTTGAGGTGGCCATTGCCGAGGGTGCCACCATGGTCAGGGTGGGAACGGCTATTTTCGGGGGGCGTTGATGAAAATACTATTGCACCTCTGCTGCGCGCCCTGCGCCATATATCCCCGCCAGGTCCTGACCGCTCAGGGAATGACGGTTATGGGCTATTTTTACCAGTCCAATATCCATCCCTACAGTGAATGCCTGAAGCGGCGGCAGGCGGTTGAGCAATACAGTCAACTCTGCGATATGCGGATCATCTACCAGGAAGAGTACGATCTGGATGGGTTTTTACGGGGAGTGGCTTTCCGGGAATCCAACCGTTGCCTTTATTGTTATCATGAGCGGTTACGCTCCACGGCCCTGCTGGCCAGGCGCGGCAAATTCGATTATTTCACGACTACCCTGCTGTACAGCAAATTCCAGAAGCATGAACTGATCCGGGAAATGGGGGAGGCCATCGGCAAATCAGCGGGAGTGCCGTTTTATTATCATGATTTTCGCGAAGGCTGGAAAGAAGGCATCGCCGAATCAAAACGCCTGAATTTATACCGGCAACAGTATTGCGGCTGTGTCTACAGCGAAAAGGAACGTTTTTATAAGGGCTGACGTCGCCCCCCGAAATTATAAAGCTGCCCGGAAAAAGACCTGCTTTGAGGTTCCGGTTCTTCTTGTCCGGCTCGCCAGCCCAGAGGCCATCGCCTGCTGGCGGCGGAAAATTTTTTATTTCAGGCCTTGCAGGTATTGGTCAACGGAATGGGCGGCTATGGCGGCATCACCCACCGCGGTGGCGACTTGCCTTAAGGGGGTGGCCCGGACGTCTCCGGCCGCGAAGACACCGGGCACGGAGGTGGCCATGGAGTGATCGG
>JAWOCW010000265.1:0-20352 GCA_046483615.1 Desulfosudaceae bacterium | reverse complement strand
AAAAACCCCGGTCAGCCGAAGAGGGATAAAAGGGGAGGATGTGAACTCCGCCGGCGGCCCGGGGCACGTAGCGCTTCAGGACGTAATGCAGCTCCTGCAGGTTTTTGCCCAGGCTGTCGGGATAACTGATGATCTGTATTTTGTTGGCGAGGTTAATGGTTGTCGCTCCTTGTCGATTGCAATCGGTTCCGGGTCTGGTTATAAAAATCAGGATCTTCCGGAATGGCGCCGGCAATGGTACAGATATCGGCGGCAAAGGCCGAGGCCGCTTCCAGGGTCTGTCGCAGCGGCCGGCCGCTTAGATAGCCGGACGCCAGCACCGCGGCAAAGGCGTCGCCCGCGCCGACCGTGTCAACGTTATTCTTCGGGACGTCGGCCCCGGTTTCCAGAACCGAGGTGGGGGTATACAGGGCGCTGCCGGATGATCCCCGGGTCAGCGCCAGCAGGGTCAGTTCGTATTCCGCTATTAAATAATCGATAAAGGCCGGGACTGTTTCTGAAAGACCGGACATATCCCTCAGGGCGGTTAATTCTTCCTCGTTCAATTTCAGGATGTCGGTATGTCGCAGCGAGGTTTCGATGGTGGACCAGGTGTAGCAATCCGGACGCAGGTTGACATCATAAAAAAAGGTTGTGCTCCGGTCTTTTTGCTCGAAGATCCGCTGGATGGTCTCGGCACTGGTCTGATACCGCTGGGCCAGGGTGCCGAAATAAAACAGGTCGGGAGGATTTTGCCTGAAATCCGGCATCGAGCCGGTAATTTCAATGTGATCATAAGCCACATTCGGGACAATGTTAAATTCGGGCACGCCTTCGGCTTTCAGGCTGACACTGACGTAGCCGGTGGGGTGATCGGGATCGACCTGGATATCAGCGGGGTCCAGGCCGTAGCGGCGAACGTACTGGATTATTTCCCGGCCATGAGCATCGTCTCCCACCCGGGACAGGAATCTGACCGGCCAGCCCAGCCGTTTCAGATGATAAGCAAAATTAAAGGGCGCCCCGCCCAGGCGTTTGTATTCCGGAAATACGTCAAACAGAATTTCACCAAAAGCGATAATCATGATGTCTGGCTTTGCTCGATATTATAGCCATGCCGCTGGGCCAGTTTAAAAAACATCTGGGCCAGGCCGGCGCCCAGAGAAAAGATAGAGCCAATGGAAAGATTCTCATCGGCTGTCTCGTCAAAAAAAACATTCAGGCTGGAGTCCATGCCGTCTTCCGGCAGCCAGTAACAGATCATCATCGGCACCTTGGGCAGGGGCCGAAGTATCACGGAGACATCGGCGGCAAATTGTTCATTCACCTTTTTGCCGCTGAATAGAAAGACAATATCGTTGAACAGGTCGGGATAAGCGTCGGCTACCTGTTTCATGGCTTCTTCGCATCGTTTTTGAAACAGAGGATAGCGTTCCCGGCCCTCTTTCAGCTCCCTGAAAACCACCCAGTTGCCGGTCGGCTCTTTTCCCCGGCTGTTAAGGACGTAATCAAGAAACGGACCGGTTACCCAGGGGTTGGCGTGGATTTCCGAGATGATCCGGCCGTTGGTGTCAACACTGAAGTCTTTGCCCATTATTTTCAGGGTCAGTTTATTGTTGGCATATTTACCGCCGGTTCGTTCGGCGGCCTCGGCCAGATCCATGGCGGCGGCGGTCTGTTTCATGGATTCCAGAAATTCGTCCCGGTAGGCTTCGACGTTAACGGCTTTTTCGCCGGCATCGTCGTTGTCCTGGCTACTGTAACGGGCGATAGTGTCCGGGTCCAGCCGGGGGCATTCATCCAGCCGGCGGTTTCCTTTGAAAACCGAGGCCGCGAAAGCCAGGCAGGTTTTTTCGCCGCACTCCCGGCAATTGGATTGTTCCAGAAGCTTGAGAATTTCCATGGGGGTCATTTTGGTTGTCATAAAGCGCACCTTCGAAAATTAAAGAAATCATGCCACAGCATGATTGATTTTGCGGTTATCGGGAAGCGGTGATAATACCGGACTCGGTCGGGCCCTGGTATTTCAGCCGTTTAATATCCTGGAATCCGGCGTCGGCCAGCATTTCAAATATTTCTTTTTCGGTATAGGCCCGTCCGCCGGGAGTGGCTACCAGCATGTTCAGGGAAAACAAGGCCGGAAAAAGAGGTCCGGTCCGGTCGTTTTTCAGGATAAAATCATGGATGGCGACCAGCCCTCCCGGCTCCAGCGCCTGGTAAGTTTTTTCGAGCATCTGCCGGCAGGTAGCCGCGTCTTCGCCGTGAAGGATATGGGACATCCAGACCGCGTCATAAGTTCCCGGCAGCTCTTCGGTGACGTAATCGCGGGGCCTGAAATCGATTCGGTCTTCCAGCTCATATTCCCGGATAACCTTTTCCGCGAATACGCGGCTGGCTGGCAAATCAATCACCGTGGCGGTCAGTTCGGGGTATTGGAGGCAGAAATAGATGGCGTAGGTGCCGGGGCCGCCTCCCATGTCCAGAAGCCTTGTCCGGTCGGACAGGTCAACCTGTTTGACCAGTCGCGGCGCCATCAGTCGGGCGTTATTGAACATGCCCATTAAAAAAGCTTCCCTGATGGAGCCGTCGGACAAGGAGGATCTGATTTTGACCGGCTGACCGGTTTGAACGCTCTGGTCCAGCTGTCGCCAGGCATCCACCAGGTAGTGATGATGCATGATCATGTACCCGAGATATCCGGGCGCCGAGCGCACCAGATAGGCGGCGCTTTCTTTAGTGTTGGCATAGGCCGGGCCTGTTACTGACAAAAGCCCCATGGCGGTAAGGGCGTTCAGCAGCCGGGCGGTGGCGTCCTGGTCCGCGCCGGCGGCCAGGGCGATTTCCGGGGCCGTGGCCTGGTCATCACCGATAATGGTAAACAAGTCAAGTTTGACAGCGGCGTGCAGGGCGCAGGTCTGCCAGTAATAACCTGATGTTTCCAGTATTTTTCCGGGATGCCAGGTGGTTTCCGTCATGACGGCTTCCTTTGTCCGGGGTTTTTCGTAAAGTCGCCTGAAACCCCGGATTTTGGTTTTATGGCTGCGGACCGATTTGATTCCGGTAGCCTGATAAAAATAAATATAATAATATCCGGTTGAAATGTCAAGCCGGGCCGATGTCCGTCGGTCTGCCTGGCTGTAAAGGTAGTCTCCTGAGGGGTTTAACGAGCAGGAAACCGGATAAAGACAGCCCTGGATAATTTCCCCATATTTTTATACCCCATATTTTTATACTTGATGGTCTCGTAAATTAAGATAATATAACCGGGAATTGATTTAATAACCTTTGAGGTGATGGGATGAAGCAGGATGATTGATGACCGGGCCAGGCATAAAAAGAACCTTTTTTTAATAATCGGTCCGGGTTGCTTATTGCTGTTGCTGTTATTTTTCCCCCGATCAGGCCTGGCTGCCGAGGCAAGTCCGACTGCCGTCGATTTTGAGGAATCCCCCTGGGCGATCACTTTATACAACGGGATACATGCCAAGCGGACCCTGGGTGAAAGCATTTTTGAAATCCCCGGCGACCTGGAAGATAATTATCTGCACGGACTGGGAGTAACAAGGAAGATCAGGCAGTTGCCCTATCACCTCAGCCTGGAGTTTGAAGGAATGTTCATTAAGCATCAGGGAGAACATGATCAGGGTTACCAGGATTATGAGGAGTATATCCCGGTTTTGCTGTTAAGGTATGACCATTTTCCCTGGAATGAACAGATTCATACTTCCCTGGCCGTGGGCGAAGGATTGTCCCTGACATCCCAGGTTCCTGAGCGGGAAGCTCAGATCCACGGCCATTCTCAGAGGCTGCTTAATTACCTGGCCGTTGAACTGGCCCTGACCGCGCCCGCCTGCCCCCGTTACAGCCTGGTTTACCGCATCCACCATCGTTCCGGAGTTTATGGTCTGTTCGGCGGAGTCACAGGAGCTTCGAATTTTTACGTGCTGGGGCTGCGGCTTCGATTTTGAATGCCCGCCCGGTTTTTCGATGCTGCCGGCAACCCGAATGGCGACACTTCATGATTTTTTTTGTTATGCCGGGGTTTTTGACAAAACCGTTGGCCGGTAAAAAAATATTCCAGTCAGGAAACCTGTTTCATGTTTATGGCATCCAGGGGGCAGGCTTCCATGCAATCCCAGCATCCCAGGCACATATCCTGAAAAATCATGGGGGGTTCAAAAGGACCGTCTATCTGCTTGATGACCTTATGGGCGCAGGCTGGTACGGCCGCGCAGCGCCCTTTGTCGGGATCACATTTGTCAGGATTGCAGACTTCATAATCTACCACGGCAAATATTTTTTTCGCTTGCAGGCTCATTTTTTATCCATTCCGGGAAGCTCGTTTTACGAAGCCGTCAATTAAAATCATAATAATTTTCTCCGGCTGAAGTGTCAACCCGCGCGGATTATTAACGCCAGCAGTCGTGTCAGATCCACCAGGGACAACGGTTTTCAGCACAACGCGGGCAGCAGGAGATCAGTCACAAACAATCTGACCTTGAGCCAGGCAATCATCCTCAATAATCCGCACGGTCTGAAAACCGAAGGTTCTTTTCAGGCGGGTCAGGTTGGTGTTGCGCTGGCCCCGGATAACGGAACCGTCGCCGGGAGGGACCCTGATGGTCAGGGTCTCGGGAGCGTCGGGGTTCGATCCTGATCGGCCTGAAAGAAGAGCGACGGTCCGGTGGTAGAATATTTCTGACAGGACCAGCTGGCCGAAAGCCGGATGATAAGGACCGGCCAGGACAGTAGTCCCGCTGCTGAGATCCTCGGTCGGCTGGAGGCCCATGCGAATGACCGCGATGTCCTTCCGGCTGAAAATATCGTATAAGACAGCCGTCAGGCGGACCGCTTCATCCAGTGGCAGGGGTTGGTATTCGCCCTTTTGAAAAAGGCGGGCCAGGGGACTGCCGGCAATGACAAGGGTGGGGTAGATACGGGCGAAAGCAGGTGCCAGCGCCGCCAGCCTTTCAGCCGTAGCCACGGATGGCGGACCGTCATCACCGGGCAGGCCGATCATTATCTGGACCCCGACTTCGAAACCGTATTCCCGGATCAAAGCCAGGGCCTGCTCGGACTGAGCGGCGGTGTGCCCGCGCCGGCAACGAGACAGGATGATGTCGTCCAGGGACTGGATCCCCAGTTCAATGGTAGTCACGGTATAAGCGGCCAGCAAACCCAGGGTATCTCGGGTGATGGTGTCCGGCCGGGTGGAAAAACGGATGCTGTCGATGAGGCCGTCGTAAACAAATTGTTCGGCCAGGTTAAGCAGGCGGATTATTTCCTTTTCAGGCAATCCCAGGAAGTTGCCGCCGTAAAAAGAGAGCTGCACTGGTCGGCGGCCTTTGTGATTAAAGCCGGCAAAACGGTTGACCAGGTTTTTAATGGTGGCCGTGTCCGGCGGCGCGGCAACGCCGGTAATGGCCGCCTGATCGCAGAAGAGGCATTGGCTCGGACAACCCTGTTGGGGGATAAAAACCGGGATTACAAAAGGTTTAAGATTGGAGCTCATCCGAGTTTTCCCGCATGATTCGCAGGGCGTTTCTGGCGGCGTCCTGCTGAGCCGATTTTTTGCTTTTGCCCGTGCCTTCGGCGGTAATCCGTCCGGCCGTAACCCGGCAGTAAAAGTTTTTATCATGGTCCGGTCCGGTTGCCCGGATAATATCGTAAACCGGCTCAGTTTTGGCGTTTAACTGCATCAGCTCCTGGAGCATGCTTTTAAAATCCTGGGTGACCTGGGAGGTCAGGTGATCGTAAATGTCGCCGGCGAAAAATTGTTCCACGATCGGAAAGACCGCCGTCAGGCGGCCATCCAGAAAAACCGCCCCCAGGAGGGCCTCAAAAGCTCCGGCCAGAATGGAATCCTTGTCCCGTCCATTGGTGTTTTCTTCGCCCCGTCCCAGCCAGAGATGGTCTCCCAGGTTTATTTTCCGGGCTATCCCGGCCAGCCAGGTGTCGTTGACCAGGTTGGCCCGGATCTGGGACAGGGCGCCTTCGTTCAGACCGGGCAGCGCCGTGATCAGCATGTAACTGACACACAGGGAGAGGGCGGCGTCACCCAGAAATTCCAGCCGTTCATTATCAGCCAGGGAGTCCTGGGGCTGTTCATGGATATAAGAGCTGTGCCGCAGGGCGTTTTCAAGCAGATCCGGATTGGAAAAGCGGTAACCCAGGGCTTTTTCAAGAGAGCCGGTCGTCATGATTTTATATCCGGTCCGGGAGACATGGTGCCGCGGTTATGGGCCAGGAGACCTTCATAAAGGGTGTAACTGACGAACAGGTCCCCGGTGCCCCGGCCCAGTTTGATATGGGGATTAAGGGCGCCGTGAAAATCGGAACCACCGGTCAGCAGCAGGTGGTAACGGGCCGCCAGTTTTCTGTAGGCTTCCACTTGTTCGCCGGAGTGATCCGGGTAAAACACCTCCAGGCCTTTTAAGCCCAGCTCTTGTAATAAATTTATCAGTAATTCCAGTTCATCGGCATTTCGGGTGGGAATCAGCCCGGGATGAGCCAGCACCGGGACTCCTCCGGCTTCCCGGAGCAGCTCCATGGCCTGATCGCAAGGGATTCTGGCTTTATCGACATAGGCCGGTCCCTGACGGCCGATATAAAGGTCAAAAGCCTCTTCAATAGTGGTTACCACGCCCAGTTTGACCATTGCCCGGGCGATATGAGGACGGCCGATCTGGTTGCCCCGGGCAAAGGGATAAACATCTTCCAGGGACAGAGAAATTCCCAGATCATTAAGTCGTTCAATGATTTTCGGAGAGCGGTGGTTGCGGGCGGCTTGCTGTTCAGCCAGGCTTCGCCTCAGTCGATCATTGTTGATATCAACATCATATCCCAGGATATGGAGACTGCCGCTGAGGGAAAAGTCAGCCGGCATGGCTGAGCTGATCTCGACGCCGGTCAGGAAATTCAGGGGGAGTGGTCGGGGCGACTCAATCAGCTGGCGGCATCCGTCGATACTGTCGTGGTCGGTTATGGAGATGGCGGCCAGGCCGGCTTCCGCCGACGCGGCTACGATTTCAAATGGTGACAATGAGCCATCTGATGCCGTGGAGTGAATATGCAGGTCAATGAATTGATCTCGGGATGGCTCTTGTAACGGCTCTTGATCAAAGCCCAAGGACTTTCTCCATCTCCTCTTCTTTGGTCTTGCATTTAATGCAGCGGGTGGTGACGGGCCTGGCTTTCAAGCGTTTCAGGGAGATATCTTCTTCGCACATTTCACATTGGCCAAAGGTGCCATCTTCAATCCGTTGCAGCGCTTCCTTGATTTTTTTGATCAGCTTATGCTCCCGGTCCCTGATGCGGAGCATGAAATTGCGGTCTGATTCATGGGCCGCCCGGTCGGTCGGGTCCGGAAAAGACTCGTCTTCGCTGGTCATATCGGCTACGGTGTCATCGGCCTGTTCCAGTAATTCGTTGAGCCGGTTGGTCAACAACTCTTTGAAATAATCAATATCCTTTTGTTTCATGATGTATCAAGCCCTTTAGCTGATGAATTTTCCAGATTTTAAATTTAAAAACATTTTTTTATATCAGCCCGGATAAAAGATGTAAACAGAAAAATATATTTTTTTGCGCGTTGACACTCCTGCCCGTGGTTGGTATCGTCTGACTCGTTTTGGCTTTGGAAGATGCCCCCTGATTGGCAACCTGAATCGAGTCGGGATCTGGTTATTATGGATAAGATTGCTAAGGACCCGGAGCATGATGGCGGGTCATGTTCCCGTTGCGGCGAATGCTGCCGCCAGGGCGGACCGGCTTTGCATGCAGCGGACCGGGAGCTGCTCGAAAACGGTGTTATCCGGCTGGCGGAGCTGTATACCATCCGGCGGGGTGAACCCGCCCGGGATAATATTCGCGGCCGGATAGAGTCGGTCGCCAGCGACATTATCAAAATTAAAAGCCGCTCTGGCGGCACGACCTGCCTGTTTTACGATACGGACGCCGGCGCCTGCCGCATTTACGACCGGCGTCCAGAAGAATGCCGGGTTTTAAAGTGCTGGGATACCCGGGCCATTCGTGATCTTTATGGCAGGGACCGCTTGAGCCGGCAAGACATTCTGGAAGGCCGGCATGGCCTCTGGGATCTGGTAAAGGAACATCAGCAGACTTGTGATTACGGCGGCATAGAGGAACTGATCAGGCGGGGCGACCAGCAGAAGCTGGCTTATCTTATCCGGTATGACAGAAACCTCAGGCGCTTGACAGTGGAAAAGACCGGCCTGGATACCGAGGTGCTGGATTTTCTGCTGGGGCGGCCACTTTCGGTGACCATTGAACGATACGGATTACGGACGAAGGATCTCCGCGGTTACTGATTTTTTTATTGACATGTTCAGCCGCGGCTGTATATAAGACAGAAACACAATCCAGGTCGAAGCCTGCCAACGATAAAATTCAGTCAGTAAGCACCTTATAATCAACCACGAAGGCAAATGTATCTGAAGATACAGGGTTTCGTGGTTTTTTTATTCCAAAAGGAGAATCAACATGAAACGCACAATTATTTTTATCGGTATTCTGGCTATGGCGACCTGTTGGGGAGCCTCTTTGGCGTCTGCTCATTTCGGCATGGTCATTCCGGCCGATTCCATGGTCATGCCGGATGATGACCGCTCGGTCAGCCTGAAAATATCATTTTCCCACCCCTTTGAGGGCCTGGGTATGCCCATGGCTCAGCCGGAGCGATTTTTCGTGGATCATAACGGCAGCCAGGACGATTTAACCCGGGAACTGGAAGAGACCGAGGTAATGGGTAAAAAGGCCTGGCGTCTTGATTATCAAATTAAACGTCCCGGTGTTTATAATTTCTGCCTGGAACCCCGGCCATACTGGGAACCGGCCGAAGATTGCTATATTGTTCATTATACCAAAACCGTGGTGGCGGCCTTCGGGGACGACGAGGGGTGGGACGAACCGGTGGGGTTGAAAACGGAAATCGTTCCCCTGTCCAAGCCCTTTGGTCTCTATGCCGGTAATGTCTTTCAGGGGATCGTGCGACTGGATGGGCGGCCGGTGCCTTTCGCGGAAGTTGAAGTGGAGTATTACAACAGCCGGGGGCGGGTCCAGGCGCCCACCGATTACATGATCACCCAGACCATCAAGGCCGATCAGAACGGCGTTTTCACTTATGCCGCGCCGGTTCCCGGCTGGTGGGGTTTCGCGGCTCTGAATCCGGCTGATTACAAGATTGAGCATAATGGCGAGAAAAAAGAAGTGGAGCTGGGCGCCGTGCTCTGGGTTGAATTCCAGGGCTGGGGCAACCCCTGATTTACCGGGTTAGGAATTTGACATGCACATTTCAGAAGGTATCTTGTCCTGGCAGGTGCTGGCCGGCGGCGGCGTGCTCGCCCTGGCCGGCACCGCCGCCGGCCTCAAAAATCTTGAGGAATACAAAATGGCCCGGACGGGAATGCTGTCGGCGGCCTTTTTCGTAGCCTCGTTGATTCATATCCCGCTTGGTCCGGCCAGTGTCCATTTGATTTTAAACGGTTTGCTGGGCCTGCTGCTGGGCTGGGCCGCTTTTCCGGCCATCCTGGTCGCCCTGCTGCTGCAGGCGGTTTTGTTCCAGTACGGCGGTATCACCACCCTGGGTGTTAATACTGTTATTATGGCCGGTCCGGCCGTGATGTGCTATTATCTCTACCGCCTGGGGCATGGTCTGGTTCCGTCCGGAAGATATTCCTGGCGGTTTGTCACCGCCGGCGTCTGCGGAGCCCTGGCCATTTTGGGCAGTGCCCTTCTGGCGGCCGCGGCTCTGTTCTTTACAGAAGAAAAATTTTTTGAAATCGCGGTTCTGATAGTGGGAGCGCATGGCCCGGTCATGGTGGTGGAGGGATTGATAGCCGGTTTTGCTCTGACTTTTTTTCAAAAAGTTAAACCAGCGCTGTTGTCGTAAAAATGGACGGAGGTTGTCATGGAATTGGTCCGGAAAATTAAATCGTCTTGCTCTGAAGACCGGCGGTTTCGGGGGTGCTACGGCCGGGTCTTTTTTTTGCTGCTGGGGCTGGTGTTTTTCGGGGCGACAATTTCTTCGGCCCACCGGGTAATTATTTTTGCCTGGGTGGAAGACGGAAAGGTTTTTACGGAAAGTAAATTCCCCGGCGGTCAGGAAGTCCGGAGCGGGCAAATCGAAGTGCTGGACGAAGCCGGTCGACCGGTGCTGACGGGAGTCACGGATGAGGAGGGGGCTTTTTCCTTTAATCTGGACGCCCTGGAAGAACCGTCGGCCTTGAAGATAGTTCTCAAGGCCGGTCCGGGCCACCAGGCTGATTGGGAATTATCGAAAAAAGAGGTGGCGGCGGCCATGGGTAAAGACCCGGCCCGGCCGGCTCCAGCGGCCGGCGCGGCTGAATCTCCCCAAAGAAAAGAATCTACCGGATTGTCTTCTTCGAGGCCGGTTGAATCGTCACCCAGCCGGAATGGGGTTGACCGGTCCGGATGCCTGAAGGAGGAGGCTGTCGAAGCCATGGTGGAAGCGGCCCTGGACCGGAAAATGTCTCCTTTGATGAAACGCCTGAGGTCTATCGAAGAATCCCTGGCGGTCGGTTTGGATGATGTCATGGCCGGTATCGGCTACATTTTCGGTCTGGCCGGGGTCGGCGCCCTGGTTTACGCCAGGAGGTCAAGGCATGATTGATGAGCCTTTCGCCAGGGGGCGGTCCCTGCTGCATCGCACAGATCCCCGGGCCCGTCTGGTAGTGGCCGTGGCCTTTTCCGTGACAGTGGCTTGTTGCCAGCAAATTTTTCCCCTGGTGGTCGCGGTCGGCGTGGCCCTGACCATGATCGGCCTGGCCCGCCTGAATCCGGTCCAGTTGATTAAGCGGCTCTTTCTGGTCAATGGTTTTATCGCCCTGTTCTGGCTGATCCTTCCCTGGACCTACCGGGGAGAAGTGCTCTATAAAGCCGGGCTGATCACGATTTTTCGTCCCGGGGTAATCCTGGCCGCCGTGTTGACCTTGAAGTGCAACGCCATTCTGCTGGCGCTGATCGCGCTGGTGGCGACCATGCCCCTGGTGACCCTGGGGCAGGCTCTGAACCGTCTGAAGCTGCCCTCGCGGCTGGTCAATCTGTTTCTGCTTTCCTACCGGTATGTGTCAGTACTGGAGCAGGAATACGCCCGGATAATGAGATCCATAAAGATCAGGGGTTTTGTTCCCCGTACCTCTCTTCATACTTACAAGACATACGCTTATGTGGTGGGGATGCTGTTTGTGCGCGCCTCGGAGCGGGCCGAACGGGTCTATGCCGCCATGGTCTGCCGCGGTTTCAAGGGCAGGTTCTTCAGTTTAACCGAATTCCGGTTTTCACCGTCAAGCTTTGTTTTCACGGCGGTTATGCTGGCGGTGACGGTCGCCATCGGGTGGCTGGAGGTCAGGGCCTTATGAATGACAAGCAGCCGTTAATTGAATTGTCCGGGGTTTCTTTTTCTTATTCCGAGGACGATCGGCTGATTCTGGACAATCTTGATTTCAGCCTTTACCGGGGCGACCGGGTCGGGCTTTTGGCACCGAACGGCAGCGGCAAAACCACCTTTTTCCACGTTATCATGGGTCTGTTGAAACCCCGGGCCGGGATGATCCGGTTTCGCGGCCGTCATCTGCGCACAGAAAAGGATTACACCCGCCTGCGTCGCCGGGTCGGGCTGCTTTTTCAGGACGCCGATGATCAATTGTTCTGTCCCACCGTGCTGGAAGATGTCGCCTTTGGTCCCTTAAATATGGGTAAATCCAGGCAGGAGGCGATTGCCATCGCCCGCAGAACCCTGGCCTTTCTCGGCCTGACCGGGTATGAAGACCGGATTACCTTCAAAATGTCGGGCGGCGAGAAAAGGCTCGTTTCTCTGGCGGCGGTGCTGGCCATGGACCCCGAAGTCCTGCTTCTGGATGAGCCGCTGTCCGGACTGGATATCCAGACCCGCCGGGTTATCAGCCGGGTGTTGTCCACCATCAACCTTTCTTATATTATTATCTCGCACGAGATCGATTTTCTGGCCGCCACCACCCAAACCATGATGACCCTGGAAAAGGGCCGGGTTGTTCCGGAAACCAGGATTCATTATCACCGGCATGACCATGCCCACGCTCTGGGTGATCGTCCCCATCGTCATGATTGACGGCTTCGTAAAAAGTCCAATATCTTCGTTGCGCTTCATCCCTCGTCATGTCACGTACTGCTAAGTACTCTCCATTCCTCGGGATTTCGCGCGCCTTGATCTTGAACTTTTTACTTTGCCGTCCCAATTTGGACTTTTTACGGGACCATCATGATTGACGGCTTCGTAAAAAGGTAGGTGGTCCACGACAAAAAAGGGTTGCTTTTGGATCTTGTTAATAATATAAACATTGTTTAAGGAAGGGGACGCCATTATAGGTGGAAAGCCAGACATTCTCTATCGCAGGTCTCTTCTTATGTCCGGGTCTCATGTCCGGGTCTTATGCCCGGGTCTCATGACCGGGGAAAGGCCTCGGTGAGAATCGGGCTGGTTCTTTCCGCTGATAATCTGGCAACAATGTTAATGGACATTGGTGCCGGCCGCGCGAGAGGGGTTGGCCAATGTCAAGAGGGAATCTGTTAAAGGAGGTCGGCTTGGCTGAAGGAGTCGTAAAATGGTTTAATGAAAAAAAGGGATTTGGGTTTATTGAACTGAGTGATAACAATGATGTTTTTGTTCATTATTCAGCTATCAGTATGCCGGGATTTAAAACGCTTTCCGAAGGAGAACGGGTAGTTTTTGAGGTTGAGGATACGGATCGGGGGCCGGCCGCTAAAAACGTGGTCAGGTCCTGATTATTTTGACATGGTAGGATCTTTACAAACAAGGCATTTCAATATATTAATAATATTGGAATGCCTTTTCTGTCTTTTGGAAAAATGCCGCAGTTCCGGCCGGAAGGATAAAGTTGAAAAGTTCAATCAGTTCTAAAGCAGTTCTGGGAGGAGCAGGAATGAAAAATTGCCGTTGGTTGTCGCTGGGTCTGATAATGACCGCTATTTTCTTGATTGCCGCCTGCGCGGGCAATAACAGGGTAAAAGTGCCGGACAAGCTGACAACGGAAAGACTGAACATGGAATTTGTTTATGTTGCTCCGGGAGAATTCGTGATGGGCAGTCCTGATTCTGAAACGCTTCGGTTTGATGATGAGGTGCTGCACAAGGTGGAAATCACCGAAGGTTTTTATATCCAGAAAACCGAGGTGACCCAGGGACAATGGGAAAGTGTTATGTACGACAACCCGTCGGTTTTTAAAGACAGCGGTCCAGACTACCCGGTTGAGAACATTTCCTGGAATGACGCTCAGGAATTTGTCCGGAAACTGAACCAGCGGGCGGGCCGGGAAGAATTTCGTCTGCCCACGGAAGCGGAATGGGAATATGCCTGTCGTCTGGGGGCTGAGGAAGGCCCTCTGTCCAATGTTTTCCTGGTATCTGATATTGTCAAGGTAGTTGGAAAGGGCGTTAAAATGGCGACTTCCGTCCTTTTTACCACCGGCGAATGCTTAAGCACGGATGAGGCCAACTACAATGGGAATTATCCTTTTCCCGGCTGTCCCCAGGGCGAATTCCGGGAAAAAACCACGCCGGTGGGCAGCTTCGCGCCTAATCGTCTCGGCCTTCATGATATGCACGGTAATGTCAACGAGTGGTGCCTGGATAATTATGGCAGCTACTGCGAGAACCGGACTTTTCCCATGTATAAGGTTGTTGACCCCCGGGGACCGTCCCGGGGGAAATACAAAGTCTATCGCGGCGGCAGCTGGTTATCCAGCGCCCGGTATTGCCGGGCGGCCTATCGCGGCAAGGAACGTCCCGATTATAAGAATTATACCTTGGGCTTGAGGTTGGTTAAGACTTTGGAATAATATATTTCACAAAACCTTTATGAAATACCCCGGAAGTGGTCGGGGAGAATAATTGTTTCCGCAAACAAAGGAGGACATTATCCTCATGTTCCGAAAAAATTATTTGACTGCCAGGACGATGGCCCTGCCGCTGATGGCCTTATGGCTTATTCTGCTGATGACGGCCTGTTCCGCGCCATGGTACAAGGACTATAACATTAATACCAAGGCCGACCTGGAGCGTTTGGCGGCTGTGCCGGGGCTGATCCAGGCCATGGAGGACGAATCCTCAAAGGTCAGGCTTAAGGCCGTCCGGGCCCTGCAGGCCATCGGGCCCGATGCCCGGGATGCCATCCCGGCCCTGCAGGAGGCTACCAACGACGAAGATTACGAGGTTCGCCAGGCTGCCGCCGACGCCCTGGAGGATATTGCCCTGACTGTGACGGTGGAAGGTGAGACCCTGACCCGGGATGATATGGAGCTGGATGAAGAAGAACAGGATATCGCGGTTAATGTTTTTGCCACCCGCCTGGAGTCGAAAAACTGGATAACCCGCCGGAACGCGGCCTATGAGCTGGCCGAAATGGGCCCGGTCGCCGCGCCCGCGGTTCCGGCTCTGATTATGGCCTTGAGTGACGACAGTGACTGGCGCGATCATTACAATCAGGTTCGCCGGGGCGCTGCCCGCGCCCTGGGGAATATCGGTTTCGCAGCCCGAGCCGCCAATCCGATTCTGATCGAGACGTTGGAAAACAGAGATTATAACGTGCGCCTGGAAACTGTCAAGGCACTGGGGAAAATCGGTCCCAAATCGTCCGAAGAAGTCGTTGAAGCCCTGACCAGTGTCCTGGATGATCCTGATCTGGAGATTCGCCGGGAAGCTGCCGCGGCGCTGGGTTCTTTTGAAGAATGCGCCCTTTCTTCCCTGCCATTGTTGATTACTGCCATTATGACCGATACTGATAAGGATGTTCGCCGGGCGGCGATCGGGTCGGTCTGCCGGATCGAACCCGACGCCGAGCAATCGCTTTGCGCCCTGGCTCAGGCCCTTGAACATAAAGATCCGAATATTCGCAATGATGCCCTGGTGGCCCTGCGTAAAACCAAAGATCCCGAAGTAAAAAAATTGATTCTGCCGGAAATTCTTCTCCGGCTTGATGATGTGGACAAGCAGGTTCGCCTGAACGCCGTTAAAACCCTGGCGGAATATGAAATCGGCAGCGATCGGGTATGTAATGCCCTGGAACGGCTGGCCAATGAAGATAAATCCCTGGAGATTAAAAAAGAAGCGACTGAAACCCTTATTGATCTGAAAAAGCAAGAGGCTGAAAGCCTGTCCACGGAGCCATAACCCGGCTGTCTTTACGGATCGTTTTCTTTTTGGGAAGGTTCCTTTCCGGTGATGCTACCGGACCTCGTCAACATTGATAACACAATCGCGGTGCCGACTGCCTATGGGGCAAATCAGGGTCCTTCAAAATCCGGTTAAAAATTATGCCTGGGGATCTTATACCACCATTCCGTCACTGCTGGGACGTAAATCGCCGTCTGATCAGCCCTGCGCGGAAATGTGGATGGGCGCTCACCCCGACGGCACTTCCCGGGTGATTGAACAGGAGCTGACCATACCCTTGAACGAATGGATTCAGGCGGCGCCGGAGTCACGATTAGGCCGGCAGGTAACCGCCTCTTCCGGCACCTCTTTCCCTTTTTTGTTCAAGGTGCTGGCGGCGGAAGCGCCGCTTTCCATCCAGGCTCATCCGGACAGTCGCAAGGCCCGGGAGGGATTTCTAAGGGAAGAGCGGGCCGGCATCCCCCGGGACGCCCCGGAGCGAAATTACAAGGATGTCAGTCATAAGCCGGAATGTCTGTGCGCTTTGACTCCCTTTGCCGGATTGTGCGGGTTCCGGCGAATTCCGGATATTCTGGATCATTTAAGGACGCTTTTGCCGGGGTCGGCCAGGGAGATAGGCGCCCCTTTAACGCGGGATCCCGGGCCGTCCGGCTTAAAATCGTTTCTGCGTCAATTGATGGTTATGGATCAGGCCCGGATCAAAGGAGTGCTCGCGGAGGGGGCTGAACGGGCTGAAACTTTGAAGCGGCAGGATCCTGCCTATGAATGGGTGACGCGGCTGTGCCGGGCCTGGCCCGGGGATATCATGGCGCTGGCCCCGGCTTTCCTCAATTTTTTTCTGCTCCAACCAGGCCAGGCCTTGTTTCTGGGGCCGGGAGTGATTCATTCCTACCTGAATGGATCCGGCATGGAGTTGATGGCCAATTCCGATAATGTCCTGCGCGGTGGTTTAACCCATAAACATGTTGCCGTGGAAGAACTGCTGAACATTCTTGATTTTTCGGAGCAGCAGGCGCCTCAAGTTTTATCGCCGGTGGCCGTGTCCGGGTGTGAAAGTGTTTATCACGCCGACACGGACGCCTTTGAGTTGTCGGTCATGCGGGTTGTACCGGAGCAGGATTGCCGAGGCCGTCGCAGCGGCAATGTTGAAATTCTGTTGTGCACGGCCGGCAGCGGAGAAATTTTCGAGGTTGCTTCCGGAGAAACTACCGAATTCAACCGGGGGACTTCCCTGCTGATACCGGCTGATTTCGGAGCTTATGGTATTGCCGGCAACGCCGAACTTTACAAAGCTACGGTGCCGGCCTGATTGGTAATCCGGATATTTCATGAAATGCTCAGTCTGGATTGAATAAAGCCCGCGTCATTCAGACGGTTTTGCAAGGTTTCCGATTTGGGCTGGTAAGCCTGGCCGGCCTGGATGATGGTCCCGCCCGCCGCCCCCACCGCGGACAGATCCGCTGATCTCCATGTTACCCGAACATCAGCCAGCGCTTCCTGGATCATGCCGGTCAGACCGGTTTGCTGCGCTCGCGACAAGCGGGCCAGCTCTTCTTTTTCCACCGGGCAAGTCCCCCGGGACGGTGACGACAGGCGGAGGTTAAGGTATTTGAGCAGTCCGATAAAGGCTTCCAGGATGAGGCCCCGTTCAATCATTCCCCAGATCATCAGATAGCGCCTCGTTTGCGAAGACGTCAGGGGCAGTCGGTAATGGCCGGGAATCCGCTTACTGGTCAGGACCAGCCGGCCATGGGAGATGGTTAGAAGCGCCCCCGGATCCAGCGGTCTCATTTCACTGTTTTGAATTTCCGCGGCCGGCAGCCAGATAAGTTGGGATACCTTGTTCTCCTCCGGTCGGCGGGCGGTAACCAGGATGGAATCAGCCTGTTTTCCGCCGGTTATGTATTTTTTGGTGCCTCGCAGGACAAGCTCATCTGCTTCGGCGGAATCGACGATGAAGGGCTGAAGCTGGTCCTCGGAATGGGCCAGAGCGCCGTAATGGTCATGACCGACCGCCTTGAGCCGCGTCGCCAGGCGGGAGTCCGGCTGGTCCTGACGGCTGAACAGGTCCAGGCAGGGCCGGAACAGGGCGGCCTGCACAATCCACAGCAGGGCCATGCCCAGGTCGCCGGCCTGTTCCGCCAGCAGGACATTAGGGCGAACCTCCTGGTCGGCCGACAATACCGGCGGGAACCGCTCGGAAACAATTTCCTCCCAGTCGGATTTCTGTTGCTGGCCGTGGCCTTGGCGGGCCTGGTATCCCTGGCGCAGTTGTTTCAGAATGATCGTGTTCGGCATGGGCTTAACCCGGATATCTCCTGAGGCCGTCAAATAACCAGATCTTCCACAAAGGCGGCCAACTGGTTGAGGTTGCGACAGGGGCGGACTTCGTGGCAATACTGCCGGAAGGCCGGCATCTCGCTGTCGCCGGTATGCCAGGTCGACATGGTTTCGGGATTAAGCCAGATGACTCGCCGGCTTTTGCCGCGCATTTCCTCCAGGGCTTCAACCCGGGGATTCATGTAGTTGGTGCGGCCGTCACCGATAATAATCAGAACGGTGCGGCCGTTTAGCTCGTCCAGGTGGTTATCCCGGAACGAAAGAAAGGTCCGGCCGTAGTCGGTGGGCACGTTATAATCCAGGTCGGCTTCGGACAGGATTTTGTCAATGGCCTGGTCGCAGTCATACTTTTGGAAAAAAGAGGTTACTTCCGTCACCCCGGAGACGAAGATAAAGCTTTTTACCCCGGCAAAACAGTCCTGCAGGGAGTACAGCAGGTGCAGCATGAACCGGGCCGCCGACCAGACCGAACCGGACACGTCACAAAGCGTCACGACGCGGGATTTTCGCGGTGGCCGGTTTTTATAACAGATATCTATGGGAACCCCCTGGTAGCGGTTGGCTCGTTGCAGGGTTTTTTTGATGTCCAAAACTCCCTTTTTACGGGCGGCCAGGCGCCGGGACACGATATCTTTCAGTTTTTTGACGAGCCTTGCGGTCGCTTCTTTCATGGCCTCTGTTTCCGCGGGGCTCAGGTTGGCGAAAGGGGTTTCGCCCATATCCCGGAATTTTTTTTCGGGATTTTTTACTTCCCGCAGGCCGGCATTTTCGATGGGGGCGTCATGTCGCAACAGGTTATAGGCCCTGTTCAGCAGAGCGCCAAAATATTTTTCCACCTGTTGCCGCGTTACCGGGTCCGCCGCCAGCCGGTCTTCGACCAAAGCCAGGGAGCGGGACCTCAGGCGGTTGATTTTCAGCATGACCGACAGGCGGCTGGACAGCTCACCCAGGTTGGAGCGCAGCGGGGTCTGCCGGCCGTCCTCCGGCTGGTTGAGCGCCTGAAGCGTTTCCAGGTACCCCTGGGGATCGCCGTTGAGAAAATCCAGCAGGGCTTCGTCAATATCGTCGCCGGTATGGTCTTCCGCCCGGAGCTCATCAAGCAAGTCCCGGGTGGTCGCCCGGGGCGGTGGTTCCTCCGGAGAACCCTCCGGGAATTGGCCGGATTCCATCTCCGGGGCGTGGAAAAACAGTTGGTAGAGGCGTTCGAACCTGGCCTGATCGCGCCGGGTTTTGACAAAATTGGCCTGGAGCAGGGCTTTGAAATCGGTTTCGTCGAGCAGGTTGATGAATCGGAGTTGATCGATGGTGTCGAGCACTTCGGAGGTGGACACGGGCAGGTTTGAGACCCGGCAGCCGGCGGCGAATCGCAGTACCAGGTTAACCATTGATGACCTCGGCCAGGCGGGAACGGATTATATCGGCGTCAGCCTTGTACTTGCAGATTACGTTCAAGGTGGTTTCCAGAATTTCCGGGGTGATGTCATCGGCCTGCAGCACCAGCAATGATCGGGCCCAGTCCAGGGTCTCGGAAATGCAGGGCTGTTTTTTAAGGTCCAGCCGGCGGATGCGGCCGATGGTTCGGACCAGTTTTTCCAGAAGCTCCTGCTCAATGTCGGGAATTTTCAGGCGGACAATGGCCATTTCCGTCCGCTGTTCGGGATAATCGATATAAAGGTGCAGGCAACGGCGTTTCAGGGCATCGCTCATGTCCCGGTAGTTATTGGAGGTCAAAAAAACAAAGGGCCGGGTAACGGCTTGGCGGGTGCCGATTTCAGGAATGGTTACCTGAAAATCGCTGAGCAACTCCAGCAGAAAAGCTTCAAATTCCGGGTCGGACTTGTCCACTTCATCAATCAGCAGGACCACCGGTTTTTCAGACATGATGGCCTTCAAGAGCGGCCGCGGTTGAATAAAGCGGTGGGAAAAAAAGGCGTCCTCTTCTTCGGCGATCCGGTCCACGGCCTCCCTGACCGTGGTGATGCCGGTCAGGAGGTAGTCGATTTTTTCCTTGACCATCTGGGTGTAAAGAAGTTGTTTGGCGTATTCCCATTCGTACAGGGCCTTGGTCTCATCCAGCCCCTCATAGCACTGCATGCGGATCAGGTCTCGCCCGGTGGCCCCGGCCACGGATTTGGCCAGTTCGGTTTTGCCCACGCCGGCCGGCCCTTCCACCAGGATGGGTTTGTGGGTGGTCTCCGCCAGGAAGACCACGGTAGCAATCTCCCGGGACGGAATATAGTTGAATTTTTCCAGCTTGCTGGAGACGTCGTTGATACCGGTAAAGGTCATGTCTGTCCTGTCTGTTCGGCTTCAAAATCAAGCCTGGTTTTCATCATAAGGGCGGCAATCACATTGTTATCACAGGGTGAACTGGCCGTTTTCATAAATTGTGCGGCGTTTTCCTCCGGCCATGACGGCGGAAACCCTTTTTTTCTGGGTGTTGATGATATCCCAGTGCAGGGCGGAGTCGTTGAATCCCAGTTGTTTCTTTCTGGTTTTGGTCAGTTCCGAGGGGTTGCCGGCGAAAGTATCGCTGTAGGAAGCGCCCAGGGCGATGTGGCAGTTTCCCTGCCGGCCGCCATAATTCTCATCAAAAAGGGTATTGGCCATAAAGCGGTTGATTCTGGAAAAGCGCCGGTCGGTCAGGGAAAATTCCCCGATTTGTCCGGCCCCGTCATCCATGGCCAGCAGTTCGCGCGCGAAAGCCTGACCCTGTTCAGCGGTAATCTCAGTGGCCCGGCCCTCCTTGAATTCAATTTTCAGATTTTTGACCAGGTTGCCGTCCCGGAAGGAGGGCATATCCGCCAGGTAGGTTCCCCGGGTTCC
>JAWOCW010000175.1:0-8042 GCA_046483615.1 Desulfosudaceae bacterium | reverse complement strand
GTGCGCCCGGCCCTGGAGCGGTCATTGGACGGCCCGGGTCAATGGTGACCGGGAGCGGATATATCCGGCCAACGGGGTTGCCCAGGCCGTCCGCGTCCCGGCCGGAACCAGCCGGGTGGAATTTCGTTACCAGAGCCCGGCCGCTGTCCGGGGCACCTTTATCAGTTGCCTGGTCCTGGCTTTGCTGGGGTGCTGGGTCGGTTTTTTGAAAACGCGCCAGCCGGCCGGCTCGATAGTAGCGGTCGGCGCGGTGATTGTCGCTGCCGGCTTGTTCGGCCTCTGGCGGCACAGCCTGTACGCGGGCCATGACCTGGATACCGCCTATTCCTGGGAATCCCCCCGGCCGGACGCTTCCCGCAACATCGCTTATGGTAAACCGACAACCATGAGCAGTTATAAAAAAGGAGATCTGTGGTTCCCGCTGCGATACAACAGCCGGCACGCCGTGGACGGCAATACCAGTGATCCCCTGATATCTTCGGCGCATACCGACCTTGAGAAAGAGCCCTGGTGGCAGGTTGACCTGCAAGCGCCGGCCAGAGTTAAAAGGGTGGTGGTTTATCTGACCCCGCCTTACGCCCCCTTGCCGTTTAACCAGGGTCCCCTGTGGCTGTTGTTCTCAAGGGATGAATCATTGTGGCGGGCGCGGTCCATAGACAGCCAAAATCAGAAAATCGTCGTTTCGTTTGAAGAACCCGTCTTAATGCGGTATTTAAGAATTCAGGCCACCGGCCGATGCGTTCTGTCCCTCCGGGAAGTGGAGGTGTATGTCGATAAGGAGCCCTCATAATCCGTTACCGCCAGAAATGCCGGAAAGCGGCCGGTTAAATAAATTTTTTTTGCCCGGCACCGGCGAGGGAGTCTGATTCTGCTGATGAAAAAACCTTTATCTCAAAATTCAGGGAAGGTTTCCTCCTTTTCCGGCGGCCTTAAATATCTCCCCGTCCTGGTCGTTTTTTTGCTGCCTGTTTTGTTGTTTCATTTCATGCTGCCTTTTACCGACACCCCCATTTCTCCCAGCCGCGATTTCACAAGGTATTACCTGTGGCAGCAGATTGAAAACCTGATTTCAGTTAAATTCGGCAGTTTTCCGATTTATATTCCGGCCGTGTCCGGCGGTAACTTCTGCGCCTTGTCGGCCGGATTCGGTCAGCTCTATCTGCCCCTGCCCTATCTGGCTTCTATCCTGCCGGGCTACTGGACCGGTTATGCCTTTGACTGGGTGCTGCTGCTGAATATGCTGACGATATCCCTGGCTCATCTGGCTCTGTTTGTGTTTTTAAGGCGGCTTGGCCTGAACCGGCCGCTGTCCCTGATTTTTTCCGCCCTGACCGTTTATACCCCCCGGATACTGGTTTCGTTTGGTTACGGGGCCGGCATTGCCGCCTGGACCGGACACCTCTTTCTCGTTGCCGCCATGGGCCTTTATTTTTTGAAGCCCACCAGGGTAAAAGGTCCTTTGTTGATTATCGGGGCGGCCTACTGGCTCATCAACAGCGGGCACCCGGCCGAGGTCTATTTTTGCATGCTGGGGGCCTGGGTCTTCGCCCTGCTGCTGCCTTCTGTCGCCGCGACCGTCTCGCCTCTCCATGGCCGCTCCAGCCAAGAGAAGTGGCGCTTCTGGCTGGCCTGTTTCGGCTGCTGCGGTATGGCCTTTCTGCTCTCCGCGGCTTATATCATGCCGCTTTATTACGATGTCGTCCGGAACATGGATTACGCGGACATGTCGTACGCCCAGGCCGTTACCAATACCGACACCCTGTCGGGCCTGCTTTACAATTTTTTTCTGCCGATCAGGTCGGGTCTGTTCGGCAGCTTTGCCGGTACTTCCCTGTATCTGACGGTAATCTTGATCCCTTTGCTGAAAGTTTTCCGGATCCAGGTTGACCGGGGGGTCTGGTTGATCCTGATTGTCATCGGCCTGGTCTTTTTTTACATGGCCGGCGAGTCTACCCCGGTTTTCGGGGCGCTGTGGCAATTTTTACCCTTTGCCGCCAATACGCGCAATCCGGCCCGGGCCAGCCTGATGATGCCGATGGTTTTTCTGCTGGCCCTGGTCTGGCTGTTTAAGGCCCGGTCAGAGATATCTCTGACTGTCAAGGGCCGGCGGCGGGCAATTCCCCTCCGGTCCCTGCTGGCCGCGGCGGCGGCCTTGGTGCTGGTCGCCGGGATTATTGTCCTGTCCGCGATAGCACCGGAGCTGTCGGTGTACGCCCGGCTGAACGCCCTGTTCCTTCCAGGCTGGGTGGAGCCCCTGGTGGTGGTTACCGGCCTTTTGACATTGTTGACGGTAGTCGTTCACGGCCTGACGATTCGGCATAAGACAACCGCGGAAATCTGCCTGGGCCTGGTTATATGTCTCCACCTGATCCTGTTGATGAGATTCGCTTCGACCCCCCTGGTGGAGAAACACGAAAACGACGTCATTACCCTGGAAAAGATCGTCGCCCAGAAGCAGCGAACCTTGAAAGTGGTGCCTGATTATCTTTTTCTGTTTGAAGCGGCCTCCCATAAAGCGGAGCTGCGTCAGTTTCAAAACTACTTTGTCGAGCCGCATCTGGGGCAGATCTTCCGAAAATACCTGCCGGCGGAAGATCTCCAGGAGGCCTACCGGCTTTTAAACTGTTGCCGCCAAAGGAACCAGGTGGTGCTCCAGGATTTTCCGGCGGAAAAATTTCCCGTCCCGGTCAAGGCCGATGACCGGGGAAAACCAGACCGGGTGCGTCTGGATTACAGTTCCTATAACCGGCTGGTCTTCGAAGCCGAGGCCGGCCGGCCCGCTTTTTTTGTTCTTTCCTATCCTGATCCGGATCATCAATGGAGCGCCCGGGTAAACGGAAAAGAGGCGCCCGTTTACACCGCCAACGGCATTTCCCCGGCCGTGTTTATCCCGGCCGGGCGGTCAACCGTGGAATTTAGATACTGGAGCCGGGCCGCTTTCGCGGGCATGGTGGTCAGCTGCCTGAGCCTGGTTCTGCTGGGCGTTCTGGCGGGGATACGGATGAGGCGGCAGCCGCTGGCCGGTTTCACGGTGGCGGCGGTCTTCACCTGCCTGGCCATCGCCCTGTTCGCGGCCTGGTTCAACAGTCTTTATACCGGTAAAAGCTTTAACACCCGATATACCTGGCAAACCCCTTCCCCGAAAGAGATGTCCAATCTGGCCTATGGCAAACCTACTGAAATAAGCGCTTACAACCAGGTCCACTCGCCTTATCTGCATTCCCGGCGGGGCGTCGATGGCGACCGTTCTTTTTACTCCTGTTTCGTGACGGCTTACCATCGCAACCCCTGGTTTAAAATCGACCTGCAAAAGGTGTCGACAGTGGGATCCATCGACATCACCGCCAGCCTGCAGGGATATGAAGAAGATAAGATGATTCTTTATTTCAAGGAAAACGCGGTGGCGGCGGGAATTGACGGTATCTTCTTGTTTCGCAAGGTGCCGGTGCTCTTTAACCGGTTGCCCCTGGTGGTAGCCGTTTCCAGGGATGACCACAACTGGGAATACGCCCGGGTGGAGCACCTGAGGCCGGGCGTCACCCAAACGATCCGGTTTGAAGACCCGGCGGAAATCCGGTATGTCAAGATAATGGCGGCCGGTACCTGCCGGCTCTGTTTGAACGAAGTCGAGGTTTTTCCACCGGATAAAAGAGGTGAGCAGCAGGAGTCTCGGAGGAAGCTGTCAGAGGTGGGCGCGCCATGACAAAGTTTTCGGGGAAAAAGGTTTCCGGTGAGTTTTTGCTCACAGGCGGCATTATCATCCTGCCCTTTCTGTTGTTTTACTGGATGGTGCCGTTTGTTTCCGGGCACATGCTCGGCAGTGATTACATCAACTATCATGTTTATCATCAACTGGATCTGCTGTTTTCGATTAAGTCGGGGTCGTTTCCGCTGTACGCTCCGGCCTGTTATTACGGGCAGTCCAGCACCTATCCCCACGCCCAGCTTTACCATCCCGTGATTTACCTGGCCTCCCTCATGCCGGCCTTCTGGCAGGGATATTCCCTGGAATGGCTGACCCTGTTCCGACTGTTGTCCCTGGCCGCCTGTCACCTGCTGCTGTACCGGTTTTTAAAAAAAATCGGATTGAAGACCCCCGCGGCCTGGCTGATCTCCCTGGTAACGGTCTATAACCTGGCCATGCTGGCTCTTTTCTGGAATGCCGTCGCCCTGGAGTCATACACCGGCACTCTTTTTCTTTGTGTCGCCATCGGCTGGTATTATCTGGAGCCGGAGCGGCGGTTCGGGACCATCCTGGTTGTTCTGGCGACATACTGGCTGATTACGGCCGATTTCCCGCCTTATGTTTTTTATGGTATCGTCGGCGCAATTATCTTCACGCTGACCATGCCGTTTCTCCGGGTGGCTGTCGGAGGCGATCCTCCCGACCGGCGCCGGCTGCTTGTTTTCTGGGGGAGCGTCGCCGGCTGTTTTCTGGCGGGAGTGCTGCTGTCGGCCGCCTATCTGCTGCCGTTTTTCCTGGATTACCTGTGGACCAGTTCGGGCCGGATCGATCAGCCCTACCTCTGGGCGACCCAGTGGACCGACACCCTGGCCGGTTTTATGAATAATTTTTTTAATCCCCTGGGGGCCGGCTTCAGCATGTTCGGCGGCACGCCTCTTTTCCTGGCGGCCGTTCTCGCCCCGGTAACGGCCCTGCCGGCGCGAAGAAAGGTGCCGGGAGTGATCTGGGCGCTTTGGGGCGTGGTCATCATCTGCTTTTGCTATATGCAGGGAGAGGGCACCCCCGTTCACCGCTGGGCCTGGGAATATATCCCCCTGGTATCCGCCCTGCGCGGCCCGGTCCGGATCGGCATGATCCTGCCCCTGCTGTTCATGATGATCCTGGTCTGGCTGGCCGGAGGGCGGGCCGCATCTCCTGAAGATGGGCGTGACAACCGGTTCTCCCGGCCCCTGGTCACGGCCGCCGCCGCGGCGCTGGCGCTGACGGTCCTCTATGCCTGGCTGCCGGAGTCCCTGACCGGCAATCCTCATTATGCCTGCCCCTATAATATTCGCGCCATACCGGATTGGGTCAAGCCGGTGATCCTTTTCACCAGCGCGGTCATCCTCGGCCTGATTATTTGCCGGTGCGGGCTGCGCCGCCGGAAAACCGCCCCGGCATTGATGTTGCTGCTGCTGGCCCTGACGATCTGTCAACTGGTGGTGGTTCTTCGCTATGGGCCTTATGCCATTGAGACCCGGCAGAAAACACCGACCTGGCAGCATCTTTCGGAGCAAAAACAGGCCGCCATCAATTTTCAGCCGGTCTTTTTTTTAAACCAGCACGCCGGCAGCAGGACAGTGGTGCGGCAGCTTCAAAATTATTTCATGGAACCGCGGCTGGCGAAAATTTATCGTAAATACCAGGTGGCCGGGGATTTGGAAGGGGTTTACCGGCGATTAAACGGGGATCGCCGGGAAGACGAGGTGGTTCTTGAAAAGTACCGGCCGGAAAATGAAGGGACTGACCGGTCAGAGGCCCGGGCTGATATCCCGGATGGCGTCAAGCTGGACTACAGCTCATATAACCGGCTGGTCTTTTCCGCCCGGGCCCGCCAGGCCGGTTTTTTTGTTTTTGCTTACCCTTTTTCCGGAAACTGGCAGGCCCGGCTGAACGGTCAACCAACCAGGATATACCGGGCCAATGGCGCGGCCCAGGCGGTGGCCCTGCCACCGGGCGAACACCGGCTGGAGTTTCGTTATCACAGCCCGGCCGCCCTGGCGGGAATGGTGATCAGTTGCCTGGTCCTGGCCCTGCTGGGCGGGCTGGCCGGTTTTAAAATATCGAACAAACCGGCCGGTTATTTCGTGGCGGTGGCGGTGAGTCTCGGCGCCGCCGGTATCTTTTGTTTATGGTATACCAGCCTTTATACCGGGGATAACCTGGAGACGAGGTATGCCTGGCAAACGCCCGCCCCGGACGCGCCGGTTAATCTCGCCTTCGGCAAGCCCACCCGCATGAGCAGCCACACTCCCGGCTATCCTTATCGATATAACAGCCGGCACGCGGTGGACGGCGGTCGCGGGGTGGACTCCTGCTTTTTTACCGACGAGGAAAACAATCCCTGGTGGATGGTGGATCTGGAGTCGCCCCGGCCGGTGGGCGCGGTGGTCCTGTTTACGGGATTTCCCGGGCAGAGATTAAACACCCCGCCGCTGACCCTGTCCGTCTCTATGGATGGCCGGCGCTGGCAGCCGGTGGCCATTGAACAATTTGATGCCGGCGGACGCGCCACGGTGGTTTTTGATCCGCCCCGGAGGACGCGTTATGTCAAGGTCCGGGCATCGGGGAAAACGGTTCTGTCGCTTAACGAAGTGGAGATTTACCGCCGGCCGGGAACCGGCATAAATTGATATTTCAGGCGCACCGGCCTCGTCATTCCGGGGCGTGTCGCTTCAATATCCTCAGGTTCTCCCTGGCGGACTGGTATTCCGGATTGATTTGCAGCGCTTTTTCCAGGCAGGCCGTGGCTTTGCGAATTTCACCCCGGCGGGCCAGGCAGGTTGCCAGGGAGTTATAGGTCTGGTAAGCCTCCGGATTAATGCTGAGGGCTTTTTTATAAGAGTCTGTGGCCTGGTCGATCTCTCCGCTTTCGAATAAGACGTTGCCCAGGTTGTGATAAGCCTTGGCATTTTCCGGATCAAGTGCCACCGCTTTTTTTAAATGCCGGAGGGCTTTGTTTAAATCATGGTCAGCCTGGTAAGCTATGCCCAGATTCAAGTGCAATGACGGTGATTCCGGCTGCCGGGGCAGGGCTGTTTTGAAGTGACGAATGGCATCCCTGATACGGTTGTTTTCCAGGAAAATACCGCCGGCCGTGTCATGACAGACCAATTCCTCCGGCAGACGCCGGATGGTTGATTCCAGCAGGGTCAGGCTGTCTTTCCAGTACCGGGTGTGCTGCCAGGCTGTGACGGTAAAGAAAACCAGCATGAAGAGGGCGATAAGCGTGGCGATTGTTTTGTTAAGACGTCGGGCGGCAGCCAGGTCATTGAGGCCGAAGGCGATCATGATGAATATGCCGATGGAGCCGAGGTAGGCATAGCGCTCCGTTATGATAAAGTGTTTGCCGGCGTTCATGACTACGGCCGGAGCCAGCGCGAACAGGAACCAGAGCCAGCCGACGACAAGGTACCGCCGGTTCTTTCCGGCCGTCACCAGGATCAGGCCGCTGATCAGCAATAAAAGGCCGATCGAGGCGATTATTTGCCAGGCGGAAGGATGGAAAGGACACATATACCTGTTGGCGGTAATGCTGGCGGGCAGAAAAATTTTTACTATGTAGGCGGCATAGGAGACCAGTATGTCAAGATGCTCGATGTTCACGGAGCGCATATCCGGATGCCGGTATTTAGCGATGATCATTATGGCGCTGTATATAAAGGCAATGGCGAATAAGGGAATTTTTTCCCTGATATAGAAGTTGATCTGAAATTTGCCGCGGCCGGGCCGCGCTGCTGAGCACTGGTAAGGCCTCCTGTCCAGGGGCCAGTAGTCCAGGAATAACAGCAGAAAGGGAAAGGCCATGATACGCGGGCAGGCCAGCATGGCGCAGAGGAAGGTCGCGATAAGCAGGGCGTAGCTGAGCCGGGAAGCTGTTTGCGTGTATTTGATGTATGCCAGCAGGCTGAGCGAAATAAAAAAAAGGTTCAACGAGGAATCATGAAAAGCGAGCCAGGCTACCGCTTCGACGTTGACGGGATGCGCGGCGAATAAGGCCGCCACCAGGGCGCTGGGCCAGATGGCGGCGGTCATCTTCCGGAAACACACAAACAGCAACAGGGTGCTGGCAATATGCAAAAAGAGGTTGATCATGTGCCTGGGGCCGGGATCGCTTCCGAACAGTTCCGCCCCGAGCATGCAGGTGAAAAAGGCGACCGGTTCCCAGAGGGTATAAAAATGAACCGATTCGATAAATACCTTTTTCAGGTTGGGAACGGTCAGGCCGTCCTGAAAAATCACGGCGGCGTCTTTTTCTTCGTCATAGACCATATTATGGCTCAGGGTCTGGCCGTATATGGCTATATTAAGGAGGATC
>JAWOCW010000159.1:0-2770 GCA_046483615.1 Desulfosudaceae bacterium | reverse complement strand
ACCGCCCGGGGCCTGCGGGAACGCTTCGGCCTGGCGTCTCCCCGGATTGCCGTGGCCGGGCTGAACCCCCATGCCGGCGAAGGCGGCCTGTTCGGCGACGAAGAAGAGCTTTTGATCAGGCCGGCCATTGATCAGGCCCGCCAGAGCAGCGGCGCGGAATTGTCCGGTCCGCTGCCGCCGGACACGGTTTTCACGGCCGCGGCCGCCGGCCAATATGACGCCGTGGTCTGCATGTATCATGACCAGGGACTTATCCCCCTGAAACTGCTGCACTTTTCAGACGGAGTTAACACCACCCTGGGGCTGCCCATTATCCGCACCTCGGTGGACCATGGCACGGCCTATGACATTGCCGGCACCGGCCGGGCTGATCAGGCCAGCCTCCGGGCGGCCATTCTCATGGCGGCCGAACAGGCCCGTTTGAAAAGTTGACCATGATGATCGTTTCCCGGAACAATAGAACTCTTATCCGGCCTTGTGAAAATGACCCCCGGAAAAAAACCCGGAAGAAATCCTGGAAGAAATTCGGAATTCCCCGATACCAACCAATTGACCAATTACTGATATAAAATATGATTTCTGACGAAATTAACATCTACGGCGCCCGGCAGCACAATTTGAAAAACATTGACGTGTCCCTGCCCCGGAACAAGCTGGTGGTCATCACCGGCTTGTCCGGCTCGGGCAAGTCTTCCCTGGCTTTTGACACGCTTTACGCCGAAGGGCAGCGGCGGTACGTGGAGTCCTTGTCCACCTATGCCCGCCAGTTTCTGGGCCGCATGGACAAACCCGACGTGGACCGCATCGACGGTCTTTCCCCGGCCATTGCCATCGAGCAGAAAACAGCCAGCCACAACCCTCGTTCCACCGTCGGCACGGTCACCGAGATTTATGACTACCTGCGACTGCTGTTCGCCCGCTGCGGACGGCCCCATTGCTACCAGTGCGGCCAACCCATTGCCTCGCAGACCATCGACCAGATGACCGACCGGGTCATGTCGCTGGCCGAGGGCACCGCCCTCATCATCCTGGCGCCGCTGGTCACCAACCAGAAAGGCGCCCACGAAAAGCTCTTCAACGGTCTGAAAAAAGAGGGCTTTGCCCGGGTTAAAATCGACGGCCGGATCGTCGATATCGAAAGCGTCAAAAAACCGGATAAACGAAAAAAACACACCATCGCGGTGGTCTGCGACCGCCTGCGGATCAAGCCCGGCCTGGAAAAAAGGCTGGCCGACTCCCTGGAGCTGGCCCTGGCAAAATCCGGCGGCCTGGTCATGGTGGACGTCCTGGACGCCACTTTGAAAAAAACCACCGAAACCATCCTGTTCAGTGAAACCGCCGCCTGCGACCGCTGCGGCATAAGCTGCCCCGAGCTGACCCCGGCCAGTTTCTCCTTTAACTCGCCCCAGGGCGCCTGCGACAAATGCGACGGCCTGGGCACGGTCATGGAACTTGACCCGGACCTGCTTGTCCCGGACCGCAACCGCTCGCTGCGGGAAGGAGCCGTCGCCGTCTGGGCCAACCGCAATTCGGTGCAGTTCGCCGAATTTCTGGACGCCCTGACCCGCTTTTACGGCCTGGATATTTACACGCCGTTCAAGGATCTGCCGGAAAAATTCCAGCAGGTGCTGCTGTACGGCTCGGATACCGTGGAAATTCCCTTTTATTTTGAACGCGGCGGCCGGCGGGTGACCTACCAGAAACCTTTTGAAGGGGTCATTCCCAACCTGCATCGCCGCTACCTGGAAACGGGGTCCAGCTGGTCCCGGGACGAGATCAGGCAATACATGAACTTCCGACCCTGCGACGCCTGCGGCGGCACCCGCCTGAACCCGGCCAGCAGCGCCGTCCGGATCGACCGGCAGACCATATCCCAGCTTACCGCCCTGTCGGTCAGCAAGGCCCGGGCCTTTTTTTCGGAATTGTCTTTTTCGGGCAAGAAGAGCATCATCGCCGCCCCGATTTTAAAAGAACTCTGTGACCGGCTGGGCTTTTTAGAAGATGTCGGCTTGAACTACCTGACTTTGGACCGGAGTGCCTCTACCCTGTCCGGCGGGGAAAGCCAGCGCATCCGCCTGGCCACCCAGATCGGCTCCCGGCTGACCGGTGTTCTCTACGTGCTGGACGAGCCCAGCATCGGGCTTCACCAGCGGGACAACCGGCGCCTGCTGAGCTCCCTGTTAAAAATGCGCGACCTGGGCAACACCGTCCTGGTGGTGGAGCATGATCGGGAAACCATCATGGCGGCCGATCACGTCATTGACATGGGTCCCGGGGCCGGGCTCAAGGGTGGGGCGGTGGTTTTTTCCGGCCCGCCGCGGGCCCTGTTAAAGGACCCGGAATCCCTGACCGGCCAGTATTTTTCCGGTCGCAAGCAGATTGACGTGCCCGGACAGCGGCGGCAGTCCGACCGGACCCTGGAATTGCGCCGGGCCGCCCAGAATAATCTTAAAGAGATCAACGTCTCCTTTCCTCTGGGCACCCTGATTTGCGTTACCGGTGTTTCCGGTTCGGGCAAATCCACCCTGGTTCTGGACACCCTTTACCGCTGCCTGGCCCAGGCGCTCTATCATTCCCGGAAACCGGCCGGTCGGCACGGCGAACTGCGGGGCAGCCGGCAGGTGGACAAGGTCATCAACATCGACCAGTCCCCCATCGGCCGGACCCCCCGATCCAATCCCGGCACTTACACCGGGGTGTTTACCTTTATCCGGGAATTGTTCGCCAGAACCCCGGAAGCCCGGGCCCGGGGTTACAAGCCCGGTCGTTT
>JAWOCW010000101.1:0-8514 GCA_046483615.1 Desulfosudaceae bacterium | reverse complement strand
GGAATTTTGTCCAGCTCCGCCGCCAGTTCACTGCTGATGGCGGCCGGCGATACCCCCAGTTTTTCCAGCAAAGCGTTGATCATGCCTTCGGCGTCGCCCAGCATGGCCGCCAGCATGTGCTCCGGCTCGATCTCCTGGTGACCGCGCCCGGAAGCGTCAGACTGGGCCGCCTGGAGCAGTTCCTGTGATTTGATGGTCAATTTATCCAGTTGCATAATTGTTTCCTCCGCGTTGCTATATTTTTACACGGGCCAAGCCGGGCCCCGTGTTATAACCTTAATATAAGCATGAAAGGAGCAATTTCAACAATCTGAACATTTTTTTTAATATAACCGGAGGGATGGGGGGGGCGGAGATTTCATGAAATATCCGGGCTAGCGGCGGCGCTTGATAGCCCGATCCAGCTCTCTTTGGGCGTCCTTGCGCTTGATGGATTCCCGCTTGTCGTATTTGCGTTTGCCCTTGGCCAGGCCGAGGGTAACCTTGGCCTTGCCCTGCTTGAAGTAGACCTTTAGGGGAACCAGGGAATAACCTTTTTCATTGATCTTGCCGTAAAGACGTTTGATCTCCTGTTTATGCAGCAGCAGTTTCCGGGGCCGTTCCGGCTCATGGTTGTCATAATAAGCAAAAGCGTAAGGACTGATGTGCATATTGTGCAGGAATACCTCGCCGTTTTTAATTCTGGCATAGGCGTCCTTGAGATTGGCCCGGCCGTTCCGCATGGACTTGACTTCCGTGCCCTTCAGGACAAGGCCGGCCTCCATCTCATCTTCAATAAAAAAGTCGTGCCGGGCTTTTTTATTAACGGTCACGATTTTAAGGTGTGGTTCGTTCACGAAAAGCTCCGCTCTTGTTAGTGCTTCCGGGAATTTATCTGTATTTCGAAGGAGGCTACTTCTCGATGCCGGGTCGATTGGCAAAGACATGGCCGAACCGGTCATGAATCAGCTTGCTGGTGTCAGCGGAGGTGTTCTGTTGAAGCACGTCCTGGATGAAATCCCGGGATTCATCCATTCGCAGCAACCGGATAGTATTTTTGATGACCGGCAGAGAAGGCGGGTTCATGCTCAGGGCTTTCAAGCCCAGACCCAGCAGGATCGGCATATTCACCGGAATGCCGGCCATTTCACCGCACATGACCACATCCACCTTCTTTTCCCGGGCGGTGGTCACGACATGTTTGATCATGCGGATAATGGCTGGATGGACCGATTGAAACAAGTGGGCCACTTTGCGATTGCCCCGGTCGATGGCCAGGGAGTACTGCACCAGGTCATTGGTGCCGATGCTGAAAAAATCAACCATCTCCGCCAGCTTGTCGGCGATGACAACCGTAGCCGGTACTTCGATCATGATGCCTATTTCGATATCACGGTTGTATTCCAGGCCGTCTTTTTCAAGTGATTCGGCGGCCTTGTCCAGGTGGGCGATAGCCTCGGAGGTCTCTTCGCAACTGGAAATCATGGGGAACATGATCTTGACATTGCCGTAGACCGCCGCCCGCAGAATGGCCCGCAACTGGGTGATGAAAATATCCGGTCGTCTCAGGCAGAAACGAATAGCCCGCAAGCCGAGGGCCGGGTTGGTCTCGTCCTCGACGTCCTGGTTGGAGATGGCCTTGTCACCGTTAATGTCCAGGGTGCGGATGGTAACCGGCTTGGGGGCCATGGCTTTGACTATCTGGGCATACTGGCTGAATAATTCTTCTTCATGGGGAAAGTCACGCCGGCTTAAATATAGAAATTCCGTCCGGAACAGGCCGATGCCGTCTCCGCCATACTCCTTGATGGGGTCTATTTCAGCTACCAGCTCAAGATTGCCCAGCAGTTCCAGCCTGATGCCGT
Organism: Desulfosudaceae bacterium; assembly: GCA_046483615.1. GTDB lineage: Bacteria > Desulfobacterota > Desulfobacteria > Desulfobacterales > Desulfosudaceae > CAYTQK01. The sequence continues at coordinate 6,670 of JAWOCW010000101.1, read as the reverse complement.
CCAGGGTTTCCGCCGGGAGGTGGCTGGCTTTGACAATATCGGTTTTGTAAGCGTAATAAGCTTCCTGGCGGCTCTGGTAACGGACCAGGGTTTCTTCGGAAGGATTGACGATGATTATACCGGTTTCACCGTCGACGATGATTATATCGTCGTTTTTAATGACGGCCGTGGCGCTGTCCAGCCCCAGGACAGAAGGAATGTCCAGGGTTTTGGCGATGATGGCGGTATGGGAGGTCCGGCCGCCCTTATCAGTAATAAAACCCTTGATTTTATTTAATTGAATCTGGCTGGTATCTGCCGGGGACAGGTCACGGGCCACCAGGATGACCCGCTTGTCAATTTTTTTGATCATGACATCGGTGGTTCCCAGCAGATGGCGCATGATCCGGTCCGACACGTGGACGATGTCAGTGGCCCGGCCTTTAATGTAGGGATCGGAAATATCGCGAAACATGGCCTTGACGTTAGAAACCACTTTTTTCAGAGCCCATTCGGCATTGATCTGTTCATTTTCGATGGTCTCCAGGGTTTTGCCATAGAGCATCTTATCCTTGAACAGAATCTTGTGGGTTTCCAGGATGTGAACATGGTCGCGCAGGTCACCGGGCATGTCTTCGATAATACGGGCCAGTTCGTCTTTGGCGTTTTTAACGGCGGCCTTAAAGCGGTTCATTTCGGCGGGGATATTTTCTTTGTTGATGAGGTATTTTTCCACCACCTCCACCCCGGTGCTGTCCGTGTCGATCAAATAGGCTTTGCCGATGCAGATACCCGGGGAACCGGCCACACCTGTTAATCTGATCTCCTGTTCACTATCCGCCATAAGTTTTATTCTCCGAAACCGGCTTCCACCAGTTGAGTCAATTCTTCCAGAATACCTTTGTCGGCATGATCCTCCGCCACAAAGATTATTTTTGATCCCTTGACGCAGGCCAAAGAAAGGATGTCGATGACACTGGAGGCATCTACCTGGGTGTCTCCATTCTGAAGCCAGACGACATTGTTGGCCTGGCCGGCGAGCTGGGCCACCTGAGCAGCCGCCCGGGCGTGCAGACCCAGTTCGTTGGTTACCGTCAATTCTTTTGTGAATCGATTTGATGAATTTCCCATCTTATATCCGTTACTATAGTTGAAAGCCTTCCCGGCTGTCAATTAGAGTTTGTATAGAGTTTTCATAAATCATTGGTGGCGGCTCCCCTTCGGGTCAGCGTCCATCCGGTCATATGTGATGCGCGGTCGGATTTCAACAAAAAAAAGGATAAAGTCCGAATTTCACCCGAACTTCACCCGCAATTAACCCCGAACTTAATCCTGAATTGAATTTGATAAAACTTTTCAGGCTGGGAGTGAAAAAACGGCCTGGTTTTACCCGGTCTTTTCACGGGAAGACCCTGGTTTGAAAAAAATATCCGGGGTAATGTCCCGGGATTATCTCCGCTTTATTGGTCGGATGATTGGTCGGAGTTGCCCGGGTTCGGCCGGCCGCTTTTAAATTGTTGCTCAATCTGATCGAACAGTTTCTTTTTTCTTTCTTCTTCTTTTTGCTTGATGGCTTCGATTTTCTGATCCCGGCCTTTTTGAGCCGCCTTGAATTTTTCCAGTTCACCGGTCATGTCCGCCGAATCCGACTGGTGGGGAAGCTTTTCCATGGCCAGGTGGTCCCTTATGAACAGTTTTTCTCCGTAGCCGCCGGAAACCATGCTGATGGCGTTTTGTTGCTCCAGCTTACGGCAGATACGGAGCACCTGCTCCGTGGAAACTGACAGCAGAGCCGCCACCGCTTCAGGCGAAGGTGGTTGCTGATCCTTGAATTCGATAATCCGGATAGCGGCTGTTACCAGCTGTGCCGCGTCATATAGTGAGAGATTGTCCATAATGGCGATCTGTTTTAAAGTGATTTAACCATTCCGGTCTTATTTATATTGTCAGGTCATTCAGCAACGGCAGTCTTTCCGCCGGATTATCGCCGGAGATAACACCGGAGATACCGTCCGGTCTTTGAAACGGCAGTCGGCCGGGCCGGCTCATCCCCGGCTTATCCCCGGGTCCTCCCTGGGTCCTCCCTTGACAGGCTTAATATTTGATAGTAGCATTTTAATTTATTTTGTCAAGCAGCCCAAAAGCGCAAATCTTAACCTCGGGGAGGTCAATATGGTTGAAATTGTTAATATAATCGCGCGAGAGATTCTGGATTCAAGGGGGAATCCCACCGTGGAAGTCGACGTTGCTTTGTCCTGCGGAGCAACGGGACGGGCGGCGGTGCCTTCCGGCGCCTCTACCGGCGCCCGGGAAGCTCTGGAGCTTCGGGACAATGACGCGGGGCGGTTTCTGGGCAAGGGCGTGCAGACGGCCGTCAATAACGTCAATACCATCATCGCTCCGGAACTGGCGGGTATGCCGGCTGATGAGCAGCATCTGCTGGATCAGACCATGATGGAGCTGGACGGTACCGCCAATAAATCGAAACTGGGAGCCAACGCCATTCTGGGTGTTTCCATGGCGGTCGCCCGGGCCGCGGCCGATGCTTATGCCATGCCCTTGTATAAATACCTGGGTGGTGTTTACGCCCGGTATCTGCCGGTGCCCATGATGAACGTCGTCAACGGCGGAGCCCATGCCGGCAACAGCCTGGATATCCAGGAATTCATGATCGTGCCGGTGGGCGCCGAGACCTTTTCCGATTGTGTCCGCATGGGCGCGGAAACCTTTCACCATTTAAAGAAAATTTTAAAGGGCAAGAGGCTCAGCACGCGCGTCGGTGATGAAGGCGGCTTCTCCCCGGACCTGGATAACAATGAGCAGGCCGTCCAGCTTATCATGGAGGCCATTGAGGCGGCCGGATACCAGCCGGGGCGGGACATCGGCCTGGCTCTGGATGCCGCTGCCAATGAATTTTACGAAAACGGCAAATATAATCTCAAGGCGGAAGGCAAATCTCTCTCCTCCGAGGAGATGGTCGAGTATTACCGGAAATGGATCGACCAGTACCCGGTTCTTTCCATCGAAGACGGCCTGGCCGAGCAGGACTGGGATAACTGGCCGCTGCTGACCGAGCAACTGGGCGGCCTGATCCAGATTGTCGGCGACGATGTCTTTGTGACCAATCCGGAAATATTCAGAAAAGGAATCCAGGAGGGACTGGCCAATTCCATCCTGATCAAATTAAATCAGATCGGCACGGTTTCCGAGACCCTGGACGCCATCGACCTGGCCAAGCAGTCCGGTTATACCACTGTTATTTCGCATCGTTCCGGAGAGACCGAGGACGCCTTTATCGCCGACCTGGTGGTGGCCGTCAACGGCGGCCAGATCAAGACCGGCTCCATGTCCCGTTCAGACCGGATCGCCAAGTATAATCAGCTGCTCCGGATCGAGCAGGAACTCGGGGCGGGCGCCCGGCTGGCCAGGGATCTGGCCCCGTCGGCCAAGACCGGTTAGGTTCGGGATGACAAGCGGGAAGAGACAAAAACTTATCTGTCTGATGATGATGTTTGTCTGCCTGGGTTGGTGGGGCCAGGTCCGGGCATACGTGCTCTGCCCGGACCATATCCTGACGCTGATGCTTGAAGAAACCGGCCGTGATACGGGCCTGGCGGTGCGTCAGCAGACCGGTTTGCGGGATATGGATTGTGGCGGCCAGGTTGATGAGGAGCGGCCCCTGCTGGTGGAAACCATCTGGTATGAACCACCCGGTCATTTCCGGGCTGAAGTAACCGGGGAGGAGGGGCAGCGGATTTATGTTTCGACCGGTCAAGGAGCCCTGTCCATTGCCGGGGAAAAGATTGTCGCCAACCGTCGCAACGAGCTGCTGGCCTATCATTTGCCCCTGGCCTTTGAAGATCATGGCGATCTGACCGAACGCCTGGAACAATACGGAGTTGATCCCACGGTCTCCAGCCTGGGACGGCATCAGGATGCCGTTGCTTTTGTTATCGGGGCCAGGTATCCCGACTTGTCCCGTTCCCAGCTCTGGGTTGATAAAGAGAGCTTTTTGCCGCGGCGTTTTATTATCCGGACTGCCGCGGATGATTCACTGCTGGAAGCCAGGTACCTTGACTGGCGGAAGGCTAATGACTTGTGGTATCCTTGGCGAATTGAGATTTATCGGGATGGCCTGGTGGAGCGGGTGATTTGCGCTCTGTCCGTGCGAAGGCAATCCTCGTTTGCAGATACTTTTTTTGATTTAACCGAGCTGAAGGCGGCTTATCCCGAAGATGTCCCGGAAAATGACCCGGCAGGCGCGCCGGCGCAGGGAAAACCGGAGCAGCCGTATCCGGACAATGATGTCCAGCAGACAATTGATGATTTTAGAAAATTATATCAATGATCCGGAGGGACGGATATGGGTGCTTCAGCGAAATACATCTTCGTGACAGGTGGAGTTGTTTCTTCTTTGGGCAAGGGTCTGGCTTCGGCCACCATCGGCGCGCTTCTGGAGTGCCGGGGGTTGACGGTCACCATCCAGAAACTTGATCCTTATATCAACGTCGATCCCGGTACCATGAATCCCTTTCAGCACGGGGAGGTTTTTGTCACCGACGACGGCGCCGAAACGGACCTGGACCTGGGCCATTACGAGCGTTTTACCCACGCCCGCATGGGGCATGACAACAATTTTACCTCCGGCAAGATATACCACTCCGTTATTTCCAAGGAGCGCCGGGGTGATTACCTGGGCGGGACGGTCCAGGTAATTCCGCATATAACCGACGAGATAAAGCAGAGCATCCGCCTGCTGGAAGACAAGGCCGACATCGTCATTACCGAGATCGGCGGTACCATCGGGGATATCGAAAGCCTGCCTTTTCTGGAAGCCATCCGCCAGATGCGGGCCGACGTCGGCAAAGAAAACGTCATGTATATCCACTTGACCCTGGTGCCTTATATTCCCACCGCCCGCGAAGTCAAGACCAAGCCCACCCAGCACAGCGTCAAGGAACTTCGCAGCATCGGCATTCAGCCCGATATTCTGCTCTGCCGGACGACCGATTTTTTAAGTGACGACATCAAGAAGAAGATCGCCCTGTTTTGTAATGTCAGTACCGATGCCGTCATTACCGCCAAGGACGTGGATAATATTTATGAAGTGCCGCTATTTTTCAACCAGGAGGGACTGGACGAAAAGATTGTGGAAGTTCTGAATATCTGGACCCGGGCGCCCAAGCTGGACTTCTGGGCATCGCTGGTGGAAAAAATAAAGCATACCCGGAAAGAGGTCTCCATCGCCGTGGTGGGAAAATACACGGATCTGACCGAGTCCTATAAAAGCCTCAACGAGGCCCTGTACCACGGGGGATTCGCCAATAACAGCCGGGTCAATCTGCTGTTCATTGATTCGGAATCGCTGACCCAGGACAATTGCGCCTCGTTGCTGGGTGATGCCGACGGCGTTCTCGTTCCCGGCGGCTTCGGCTCCCGCGGGGTGGAAGGTAAAATCTGCGCCAGCCATTACGCCCGGGAAAACCGGGTCCCTTATTTCGGTATCTGTCTGGGCATGCAGATCGCGGTGGTCGAGTTCGCCAGATCCGTGGCCGGACTGCCCCACGCCCACAGCTCGGAATTCGACCAGAAAACGCCCGACCCGGTTATTTACCTGATGCGGGAATGGTATGACGAACGGACCGATACCGTCCAGAGACGCGATGTTACTTCGGATAAGGGCGGTACCATGCGCCTGGGCGCCTACTCCTGTTCACTGGAGCAGGATACCCTGGCTTTCGCGGCTTATCACGGCGGCCGGATATCCGAGCGGCACCGTCATCGTTACGAATTCAACAATGATTACCGGGACAGGCTGGTCGGGGCCGGCCTGGTCATCAGCGGCCTCTCTCCCAATGGTGAGCTGGTGGAAATTATTGAAATTCAGGATCATCCCTGGTATCTGGGCTGCCAGTTTCACCCGGAATTCAAATCCCGTCCGGAAACGCCTCATCCCCTGTTTCGGGATTTTATCAAAGCCGCCCTGGATTACGCCGCCGGCGGAGTCTCCTGATAATATTCATCTGGTCGGCTGTTGTTACTGCTGCTTGAGCACCGGGAAGGTGGACCCGCCCTCGGGGAAAACCGCCACCCGGGCCCGGGGGCCCAGTTTCCGGGCGGCCCGGTCGATCACCTCCTGGGGATTTTGGGTAAATCCCTTAAAGAAAAAAAGCGCCTTGATTATTTCCGGAGACAGGGCGGGAACATAGAAAAACAATTCATACTGCCGGATCAACTGAAAGGTGTAATAATAGAGAAATTTTTCTTCGATATCCAGGTTCTTCCTGGTGAGGTTCAGAAAACCGTAAACCCGGGACGCTCCGATCAGTCGCAGAATGGTCTTGATTACCGGCAGGGGCAGGGGGGATCCGGCGGGAGCGGGAATGTCGTCCAGCCCTTTTTCGGAGCGCAGAAATCCCATGACCACGCCACCCGGCTTGAGGGCCGGCAGGGCGTTGCCCACGCACTTCATGCTCTGTTTGAAATTGATGTCCATGGGATAGGCGTTGGTGATGACGCCATCCACCGGCCCTTCCAGCCGCAACCCGAAGTGACGAAAACTGTAATCAACTCCCTGCCGGTGGGCGGCCAGGGGATCGCCCGCGAAGCAGGCCAGAATAGTCCCTGCCCGGCCCAGGATAACGTTTACGCAGAAAATGTCGGCCTTTAACATGGACCCGGTTTCTTCCAG
>JAWOCW010000073.1:0-3590 GCA_046483615.1 Desulfosudaceae bacterium | reverse complement strand
GTCGATATTTCAAAATGTTGTAATGTTTATTGCCCTTTTTTCAAATTACAAATTATCATTTGAGATTGGCGGAATAAATCCAATTTTTTAAGACACGCGGTCACGCCGCCGGCGGGACAAATTTTCGAGATAGGGAGCGCCCGGCAGATTGTCAACCCGGTCGCGACAAGGAGGAGGATCATGATTGGACGGTCGGAGATTAACGCTTTCCTGGAAAAAGAACCCCGGTTCGACGATATTATGTGCAGTCTCCGCGCCACCGGCCGGCAACCCCGGGGTATTATCAAAGAGATGAAAAAGGTGATGGCCATTGCCCGGAAATTCAATGAAGAGGTTGTTCGTCCCGACTGCGCCGCGCTGGATCTGAAAATGCACGCGGAGCCGGACCATCTTCCCTGGGAATTTGTCAAGACTGCCAATGAGTGGGGTTTTTACTCCATGTTTATTCCCAAGATTTTTGGAGGGAAGGGGTACAGCCTGTCCTGTATCGGATATTTCATGGAGGAGATCGGCTCGGCCTGCGCTTCCATGGCCAACCTCATTGGGGTCCATTATCTGGGCTATGTGGCGCTGGCCTCGGCCTGGAACATGAGACTGGCGGATCAGATATCCCGGGAGGTGGTTAAAGGAGAGCAAACCGGCCAACCCTGCCTGATATCATTTGCCATGACCGAACCGGACGCCGGCACCGATTCCCAGAACGTGGAGTTCATGGATACCGGTTCCCTGGCCTGTCACGCCGAAAAAGTGACGGACGGCTATGTTATCAACGGCACCAAGATCTTCATCAGTAACGGGCATCTGTCCACCTGGCATATGGTCTTCGCCTATACCGACCTGGACAAGGCCTCGGAAAACATGGTCATGCTGGCGGTCAAAACCGGCGCCCAGGGCTTTTCTTTTGGTAAAAAGGAAAAAAAGATGGGCCAGAAGGGATCCCTGGCCAGTGAATTGATTTTCCAGAATTGTTTCGTGTCCGATGAATATGTGCTGCTGGATAAGCCCCAGATGGCGACCTTTAATCGTTCTCCCCGGCAGATCAACGAGCAGGTCCTGGCCAATATCTGGGCCACTTCCCGGATGGGCGTCAGCGCCTTTGGCACCGGAGCCGCCCGCGGAGCTTTTCAAGAGGCCTTGCGTTACGCCCGCGAAACAAGGATCGAGGGAGCCCCCCTGCTTAATTATGAGTGGTGTCAAGCCATGCTGGCGGAGATGTACAAAAATATGGCCGTGGCCCGCCTGGCCCATTTTGAATCCGGCTATGCCAATGGCATGGATGGGATTGGCAAGGCGGTTAATATAAAACCGCTTTATTACTTGATGAAGTTTACCCCGGTTAAGGTATTTGATCTGATTTGCAGGCCTTATTTCAAATTGTCTTTCGCCACCTGGTTTTTCAGAAAAATCGCCTTTGATTGGCAGAAAGACGAGGAAATCGACAGGATCGACGGCTGGGGTTCGCTGGCCAAATTCGTGGGCACGGACGCCGGTATGAAAAACAGCCGCATGGCGCTGGAGTTGATGGGGCCGGTCGGCGTTCGCCATGACCAGAAGGCCGAAAAAATAGCCCGGGATGCCAAGCTCTACCAGATTTATGAAGGAACCAACCAGATAAACCGCATTAATCTTTTTAAACGCTTGATCGCCCGGACCTGTCCCGATGTGCCGGTCTTTTCCCGGGAGTGTGATTGCGTCCGTCCGGCCGAACCAGTTTGAAATAACGAACAGCGATATTAATAATATAGGGAACAGGAGTTTTGCCATGCGTTTAGCGGACAATAAGGAGTTAAAGCTTCTTGACAGCGCTTCCCGGGAGTTCGCCCGCAAGGAGTTGGCCGCGGGACGGGAAGAAAACGATCATTACCCCTATGGGCCGTTTTTTGACCGGATCCTGCAACAGGCCTTTGAACTTGATTTTTTTCATATCATGCTGCCGGAATCCCAGGGCGGGGTGGGCCACGACCTGGCCGCCTTGTGTTTGATTCTGGACAACATCTGCCGGGAGGACAGCAGCCTCGGCGGAATCATCTTTACCAATACCGCTTCCCAGGAGATTATGCTGGCGGCGGGCGGGGAAGATATGCTGGCCGAGATTACCGCTGCTCCTGAAACGGTGGGTAATTTTCTGATCGCCTGTCCGGTTTTATTCAATCCGCTGGAAAGTCCCTTGACTTTGACAGCGGTTAAAAAAGGCGATAACTTCAGCTTGTCCGGGACCATGGATTATGTCGTTCTGGCCGGGCTGGCCGACCAGGCTCTTGTGCCGGCCGCGGTCGAGGGGCAGGACAATATGGCTTACTTCCTGGTGGAGATGAACGCGGCCGGGCTTTCCCAAAGCGGCCCCGTGGTCAGTCATGGGCTGCACGCCTGCCCGGCTGAAGACCTGGAACTGCGGGACGTGCCGGGACGACCGGTCGGACTGGACCAGGGCGACAAGGACTGGCTTCGCCAGGCCTTTTATCGCCTGCAATTGATTGCCGCGGCCATGGCCGGCGGCGTCATGAAGGGCTCTTTTCAGGAAGCCCTCAAATATTGCCGGGAGCGTTCCCAGGGCGGTCGCAAAATCAAGGACTGGTCGGAAATCCAGATGTTGCTGTCAAACATGGCTATTCAGGTTCAGGTGGCGGACATGCTGGTTGAAGATGCCTGCCGGTCCGTTACCGGCGCCGAAGACGGCTGGGTGGACAAGCTTCAGGCCACGGCGCTGCATATCCTGTCGGTTGCCCCGCAGGTGGTCACCGACGGAATTCAGGCCCTGGGCGGGGTGGGTTACATGAAAGATTTCGGCCAGGAAAAACGGTTCCGTGATATCGGCCATATCCAGGCTTTTCTGGGATATTTTCCCATGAAAAAAATAAGGTACGCCAGGCGCCTCATATAAGAGGCGGAAGGCGGAAAGGCAGGGCCGCCATGAAGATTATCCATATCGTCGGCTGTTCCGGCAGCGGCAAGACCACCCTGCTGGTGGAACTGGTTCGGGAATTAACCTCCCGGGGGCGGCAAGTGGGAACTTTAAAGCACAGCGGACATTCCCATGAGCTGGAAAAACCCGGCAAGGATTCCTACCGGCATCGCCAGGCCGGCGGGCGTCCGGCCGCTGTCGTCACCACGGACCAGATGGCCGTGTTTCTGCCCCGACAGCCGGATGAAAATCCTTTTGACCGGCTTTCCCCGCTTTTTGCCGCCTGTGATATTATCCTGGTGGAGGGATATATCGAGGGCCCCGGCCAGAAAATTGAAGTGTGGCGGGAGTCTCTGGGGAAACAGCCCCTTTTTCAACAAAGAGAGGATATCCTGGCCGTGGTCACGGATGATCCGATCCGGACGGAACTGCCGGTATGGCCGGGAAAAGATCTGCCCTTTATCGCGGACAGGCTGCTGGAGCTTTAAAAACTGTCAGTTCAGCTAAACCTGAAATTTGACAGCTTTGTAAAACGTCGTTTGACGGTTTTGTAAACCGTCGGGATTGACCATATTTCGCCACCCCGGCTCATATTTCGTCACCCCGGCGAACGCCGGGGTCCAGTAAAATTAAATTTTTTTGGACAGGGTTGTTCCCTGCCTGACATAACGCCATGATTGATTCAGAC